>CAJQOK010000139.1 GCA_905479905.1 uncultured Aliterella sp. | reverse complement strand
ACTGCTCAATTAGCTGCCCAGTTCGAGCAATAATAGCGCTAGTTTGAATTTGTTTAGCTTTATATTGACGTTGCAGTAATCCTAGTTGCAGGTAGAAAAATTCATCAAAAACTAACCGTCTCCTAGCAACCGCTAAAGCAGTGTCATCGGCGGGAAAATGGATATTTGCGATCGCATTACTTAATTTATCTAACTGGTAATGCTTACGCAGCGCCGCAGGTAACGGGTCTTTTAGTTGACTAGCGCAAGGCAAAGCCGCAATTACTGCTTGTCTGACCATATCCGCACTTACCCCCTCTGTAAGCGCGTATATCGGCACTACTCGCCCAATAGTTAGCGAATCAATCCCATCTCCGGGACTAGCCAAAACTTCTAATTCTAAGTCGTCTAAAGTTACGCCATACTTATTTTTTTTAACTAATCCTGAAGCCGCAACCGTTGCATCAACTGGATATTGGCGTTTTTGCTGTTCGTGCCACCCGCGATTTGAGTAACGACTACCAGCAAAAAAACGATTAAGTTTAATCTGTCCGGTATTGTCTTTTAAAATCACTTCCAAAATCGTCAACTTGGATTGCGAGGACTGCTAAAGCAACTGCAACGATGAACTCTACCAACAATTGTTACCGTTTCCCCTTCCGCCAATTCCCGAATATTAACCTGACGGGCATAATCAATATGGTCGCGGGGATAGTAAAAAAGCACATCTCGCACCGTAGACAAACCCAAACGAGTTAAATAACTTGCTCTCCTAGCGCCAATTTCAGGCAAGCTAGTCAAAGATTGGTCAAGAGTGGGAAGAAGGCGTTCATTTATTTCCGCCGCTAAAGGAGTTGTTTTTGCTAACTTTACCTTGGGCGTGTAAGGCTGCTCCTCTCCCGGTGTGGCTTGAAAAGTATTATAAATATATCGGCGAGTTGTAGCTACTAAACTCTGGCGCTCCTCAAGAGTTAGTTGGGGATAGTTAGCAAATTCTAATGCCATTGATTGCCAGCGTTGGCGCTCCTCAAAAGGCAACCCATCCGGCGATTTACCAAAGCTGAGACTCAAAAACTCACTAAAACGGTACTGTTTCCCCATCAGGTCAACAAAGCCCCTTTCTGCCTCTATTGCTAAGGCTTTTTGCAAGCGCAACCAATCGGGTGAGTCAGTAATATACATTGATGTTCAAACTTTAAAACTATGATTCAAACCAACTTGCGCGCCAGGCGGCTTCAGCTTGGGCTACATCTCTTTCGCGTTGCTTTTTTTGATACTCGCGCTCTAGCTTACCTACTTTCCCCGATATACTACGAATTTGATTGCGTTTAGCCCGAACGGTAGTATCAGCAAATTCAATTTCTATTAGTCGCAGATGAATCGCAATAATATGAGTAACATGAGATTCAGAAGACTCACTATCGCTATCGGTTTCTATTAATAAGTTTAATAGATTTGGCGATGAGCCGCTCATCATTTCTGGCGCACCGTCCGAGGCACTGGTAGCCGCTTCTAGCAAGGGCGCAAGCGGTAAGTTATTGGGTAAGATTTCCGCTTTTTGGAGGACGCTATTAGTTTTGCTAGAGAGGGTTTTTAGCGTATGTGCGATCGCATTTTCTACCTGAAACTGCCATTTCATCAACTCCACAGGGTCAGAAAAGCTAATTGGTGCGGTTTCTTCTTCTGCCAAAAAAGAAAACTCTAAACTATCTTCTGTTTGAGTATGCCTGAGCAACTGGACGGCGGCTTGCTGTGTCAATTGACGAATCTCTTGCTGCAACTGCTGTCTTTGACTGATTGTCAAGCTGACAAACTCTTGCGGGTAACCCTGAGTACACAGATGATAAGTTGCCAACATTAACTGTTTTGATACCCCTTGCCCCAAAGCAGTGAGATAACTAATATAAGCATTTTCAAGTTCTGTGGCGATTACTTTTACTTTTTCTTCTAGCGCCGCAATATCTCGATTAATTTGTTCGACCATAACTACCACAGCGCCCAGCTAGACTTAGGTACATTTGTACTTTTTATATTTTAAAATAAGCACTCAAAATAAAGACAGGTCAGCCTTACTTCGTGCTTGACCTGTCTAAAAAACGCAGCAATCAGCCTTAGTTAGCTTTTGCCCATTTGCGCGGCTACTTCATCAGCAAAATTGCTTTCTTGCTTTTCAATCCCTTCACCCAGTACAAACCGAGCAAAGCGGCGGACTTTAATGTTTTCGCCTAAAGTCGCAATACTCTGCTTTACCAGTTCTTCTACCGTAATACTTTGATCGCGGATAAAGGGTTGATCCATCAACGTCATCTCTTTCAATCGCTTTTCAATGCGACCAGCGACGATTTTTTCTTTAATATTTTCTGGCTTCTTGCCCAAATCATCCTTACCCATCTCAATTTCTTTTTCTTTGGCAGAAATTTCGGCAGGGATGTCTTCTACAGAAACATACTCAACATTAGGACAAGCCGCTACTTGCTTGGCGATGTCTTGTACCAGTTTTTTGAACGCATCTCCACGCGCTACAAAGTCCGTCTCGCAGTTTACTTCTACAAGTACGCCGACTCTACCGCCCGTGTGAATGTAACTGTCTACCAAGCCCTCGGCGGCAACCCTTGTACCTTTATTTGCCGCCGAAGCCATCCCCTTTTTCCGCAGCCAGTCCATTGCTTGGGTGAGGTCGCCGTCAGTTTCTTTTAGTGCTTTTTTACAGTCCATCATCCCCGCGCCAGTTTTATCGCGCAGTTGTTTGACAGCTTGTGCAGATATGTCCGCCATCTTGCCTTAATCCCTAC
>CAJQOK010000138.1 GCA_905479905.1 uncultured Aliterella sp. | reverse complement strand
CAGCACGCTCATCAGGCATTACTCGCGGCAAAACTTCAGCTTTTTCTAAAAATTCTTGCTTTTGCTCAGTTGTTGCAATGCGATTAACTAACTGCATTCCGTGAGGAGCAATACCGTCTCTATAACTCATGATATTTAGATTTTATCTACAAGCACCTATCGTACCAAGTTATCGCAGCATCATCGAACCAGGGGATTTTTGTTCTGCGTTGCTGAAATTATCGTTTGCTCAATTCTTTTTAATCTTGTCTCTGGGCGTTTGGCATTTTCAACCCAACTGAGAATATTTTTTTTGGATGAGTTGCTAAATAACTCAAAATATTTGTTAGCAGTTTCATTGACTGTTAAGGCTTGGTTCAAATCTGCTGGAATAATCAACTGTTCGATCGCATCTAACTTGTACCACGAGCCATTTTGCTTTGCTACTTCAATTTTCTCAAAACCCGCCTCCGTCATCAAACCTTGCGCTATAAGTTCTTCAATATATTGCTTATTTAATTTTGACCATACACTTTTTGGTTTTCGGGGTGTAAATACTTGCATATAACGTTCTTCGTCTAAGGATTTTACTTTACTATCAATCCAACCAAAACCTAAGGCTTCTTTTACCGCTTCGCTATATCGAACGCTTGGCTTACTACTTTTTACTTTGTAATATACAAGCCATACACAGAGGGATGTACAGTAATTTTTCTCTAACCATGCTCGCCACTGGTTGCGATCGCTTGCATAAATAGTTTTTAATTTTTCATCAGATTTTGCCATAGTGGGAAATTATTTTGTAGCTACTTTAGCAAAAAAAAAGGTAAACAAATTACTGTTTACCTCCTAAAAATTTGCTTGATAATTTCACGTCTGCTTTTCAATAATCCCGCCACCTATAACGACATCGCCATCGTACCAAACTGCCGCTTGACCAGGAGTAATGCTAAATTGCGGCTCGTCAAATACTAACTTGACGCGATCGCATTCTAAAGGAATAACCGTCACGGGTACAGCACTAGAACGATAACGTATCTGAACTTCAGCGCGAATTGGCGCAGTTGGTGTATCAATACTTACCCAGTTGACTCGGTTCGCGGTACATTCGGACTTATCAGCGCAGGTGCGATCGCCCACAACTACTTTATTACTAACGGCATCCAACCCCACCACATACAACGCCTCTGGCGCAGCGATTCCTAGCCCTTTACGCTGTCCAATGGTGTAATGATGTACGCCGTCGTGTTGACCTAATACTTTGCCTTCCAAGTCAACAATATCGCCTTTTTTGGGGGCAATATATTTATCTAAAAACGATTGCATTGAGCCGTGAGTTTCTACTAAGCACAAGTCTTGACTTTCGGCTTTATCCGCCGTTTTTAGCCCGTAAGAAGCTGCAATAAGCCGGGTTTCGGCTTTGACGTATTCCCCTAATGGAAATACTGAAGAAGCTAACATTTCTTGACTGAGATCGTATAAAAAGTAAGACTGATCTTTGTGGCGATCTACGGCTCTACGCAACTGATAACGCCCCGATGTCTCATTATAAGTAATTTGGGCGTAGTGACCTGTGGCAATTTTGTCAATGCCCAATTCTTCACGGGCATATTTAACCATAGGGCCAAACTTTACTGACTTGTTGCAAGCCGAGCAAGGCAAGGGTGTAATTCCTTCGCTGTAACCTGCAACTAAGTAATCGATGATATTTGCCGCAAACACTTCTCGGCTATCAACTACATGATGGGGAATGCCTAATTGTTCGCAAAGCTCCGCCGCATCAACCATACCTTCAGAGCAACATTGCCCTTTGCCTTTCATTAACCAAAGAGTCAAACCTACAACTTCATAACCGCGACTTTGCAAAATAGCGGCGGCGGTGGAGCTATCTACGCCACCAGATAAACCGATCGCAACTTTGTTCATACTTGTCTACCCAAATGCCGGGACTATGTTCTAAGTTAACACTTTCCATCACAGCAGTGAAACTAGGCAAAAACACCGTGTATTTACGGAGTATTTTTGCTAATAATTCTTTGCTGACTAAATTTTTCCGAGAAATTGCCCTTGAATAGCAATTCAAAGAAACCTATTGTTATTTTTACAGTCTGATTATTCATGAGCTTAAAAAGATAAGCATCGCACTTTTATACCTCTATTACCTAATTAATCCTCGAACATGAATCGGATAAATCAAATTACCGTCTTTTTTGGCTGTCAATTTTTATTAGGAGTATTGGTAGCAATTTCTCCTCCACAGTTGGCGAAGTCTGAAACTGTGGTTGATACCTTGCCTGCACCACCCCAACTAAATAAGTCTAACCCGCAAGTGCTTGAAGAAGTGTTTGTTCCCCGCGATCTTGATTTTCGCGTACCCGATTTGGCTATTAATCAAAAATTTGATAGTTACTTAGTTTATATCGACGATGCTAATCCAACTCAATTAGAACAAATTAAGCAAACGATTCCAACGGCTTTTAGAAAACAGCTTCAAGGCAAATTTGTCATTCAAGCTGGAGTTTTTAGCAAAGAATTAAATGCTACTAACCTCGCCCAAAAATTGCAAAATATTGGTATCACTCCTCACTTACTTAATTTGACTACTGCTACAGAAGTCAAATTAAATACCGACAAATCGAAGTTGTATTCTGTCGTGGTTCCGACAATTACTCAATAATGATCTTAGTTGAATACTTAGAGCTATATTAAACCAAGCAAGGATAATAAAACCATGCTTGGTTAAATTAATTTGTTATTTAAGATACAAAAAAACTTAAAGATAGTGTTTTAATCTTCCTTAAATCATGGGATGTTAATTTCTGCTTAATTAAGCTTTACGTTGTAATAACTTAACTATAGAATTTTCCTAGTGTGGCTCCTGCTTGAAGTGTAAGTAAATTGACAGACGGTCTACCCGTCAGCAATGGATAATTTTTTTAGTTAAAGGTGTGAGGAATAAACAATGTCTAAGATATTTTGGCAAGCTCTACTGTTGTACCCAGCATTGATAGGTGCATCTGTGGCGATCGCGCCCGTTGCAATGGCGACAGATGTTGCACCGACAAACGAGATAAAAATAGCTGAAACTAATTTATTAGAACCAATAGCAGCAGAAACAGAGTTAAAGATTGCTCAGACAAGCGTAGAAGCCCAGACACCCTCTGTTGATGCTTTAAACCAGATAAATACTTATGGTAATGAAGGTAAAGGAGACAACAGCCTTGCTCAAGTAACATCGGTATCGCAATTATCAGATGTACAACCAACAGATTGGGCATTCCAGGCATTGCAATCATTGGTAGAGCGCTATGGGTGTATAGCAGGTTATCCTGACGGCACATACCGAGGAAATAGAGCCACCACAAGATACGAATTTGCAGCAGGCTTAAATGCTTGTTTAGATCGGGTTAATGAATTAATTGCCACCGCCACCGCCGACGCAGTGAAACGAGAAGACTTAGCCACATTGCAAAGGCTACAAGAAGAATTTGCAACAGAGCTTGCAACCTTGCGCGGCAGAGTAGATAGTGTAGAAGCTGTCACCGCCGAATTAGAAGCAAATCAATTTTCTACTACTACTAAGTTACTGGGTGAAGTAGTTGCCGCCGTTACCGATGCCTTTGGTGAAACGGCAGGCGATGAAAATAATACTGTATTGCAAGCGCGCGCGCGTCTTGAATTTCAAAGCAGCTTTACCGGGACAGATATTTTACATACTCGTCTAGCGGCAGGTAACGCCCAAACCTTTGCGACAGGAGGAACTTTTGAAGGACTGCAAACGTTTAACCTTGCACCTTCAACAAATAATAGTGTCTTCTTGGACTGGGCAGCTTACGAATTTTCACTCAGTAAAGTTCGCGTTTATCTTGCTGCGGTTGGGGGAATTTACTCTGACTTTGTGCCAACACTGAACCCTTACTTTGAAGGTTTTACTGGGGGAAATGGTGCGCTTTCTGTATTTGCCGAACACAACCCAATTTATAACATTGGTGGCGGTGCTGGTGGCGGCATAAGCATTCCCTTTGGAGAACGTGGGGTGTTAGGTGCGACATCGATTAGTTTGGGCTATTTTGCTGATAATGGTAATAGTCCTGGTAGAATCAGTACCACCGGTACAGATGAGGAATTTGCTGGAGTTGATGGAGACTTGGGCTTTGTTAACGGCGACTTTAGTGCGTTGGCACAAATCAACTTTAACTTAGGCGATCGCTTTGGGCTTGCTGCAACCTATGTAAGAGGCTACCACAACGCAGGGGACGGGATTTTTGACCTTGGTAGTTCCGCCTCTAGAGCTATTGGTTCCCCGGTGGAAGGTTCGGCTCAGGCAAACGATCCTAGCTTACTTTTAGGCGGACGAGCAAAGCTAAGTACCGATTCTTATGGATTATCGGCTGCTTTACGGTTAAGCGATCGCATTTCAATTAGCGGCTGGGTAACAAAAACCGATGTTGAGCTAATCGATGTTGGTAGTGCAGATGTTTGGAGTTATGCTTTGGGGGTTTCTTTCCCAGATTTGGGCAAAGAAGGTAGTGTGCTAGGGATTATTGCTGGGGTGGAACCGACGCTAAGAGACATTGATGTTCCGGGCGCTGGCAACTACGATACTGACTATGGCTACCACATTGAAGGCTTTTACAAGTACCAGTTAACCGATAACATCTCTCTTACTCCTGGTGTAATCTGGTTAACCGCTCCGGGTCAAAGTGGACCTCGTGAGGACATAGTAATTGGTACTCTAAGAACAACATTTACTTTCTAAACCAGGTAAAGTTTACTTGAATGCTCAAAACCCCGCCTAGTTGCGGGGTTTTTCTTTTGTACCGCAAAGCTACACCAAGAAAAAATTACTACTTTTAATTAAACTAGCAAACCCCAGTGGAGAACCGTAGTATAATGAGAATGAAGCCGATCACAAATTTAATTATCTTTCGCGCTCATTTTTGCCTGTGGAAATCTCTTGTAAATCTGAATATGCCTTGCTTGCTTTACTAGAACTAGCAAGTCACTATGATGGCGGCGAACCACTACAAATTAGGCAAATTGCCGCCGAACAAAATATCCCCGATCGCTACTTAGAGCAATTACTAGCAACCTTAAGGCGTGGGGGGATAGTAAAAAGTCAACGGGGGGCAAAAGGTGGTTACATCCTGGCAAGAGAACCTTGGAAAATTACCCTATTGGAGGTGATGGGATGCTTGGAGGGATTAAACTCTAATTCTTCAACAGAGGAAGAAGGTAATCCTAAAACGTTGGAAAGTTCGGTAATTCAAGAAATCTGGAATGAAGCACGGCAAGCTTTGGACTTAGTTTTACACAACTATACGCTTCAGAATCTTTGCGATCAGCGCTCGGCCAGAAAGCAATTAAATTTAATGTATTACATCTAAAGTAGGAGTAATTTTTAGATTAAAACCTACTGTTGAATAGCTCGTTACCCAATAAACACAACTAACTAAGACTATGCGTATTGCTCGCGATATTACAGAATTAGTCGGTCGCACTCCTTTAGTGCAGTTAAACCACATTCCCCAAGCGGAGGGGTGTGTAGCGCAAATTGTGGTGAAACTTGAAGGCATGAATCCTTCCTCCTCCGTCAAAGATCGAATTGGCGTGAGTATGATTAATGCCGCCGAACAAGAAAAACTAATTAGTCCTGGGAAGACAATATTAGTAGAACCAACTTCAGGCAATACAGGAATTGCTCTAGCCATGACCGCCGCCGCTAGAGGGTATCGCTTAATTTTGACTATGCCCGATACCATGAGCGG
>CAJQOK010000137.1 GCA_905479905.1 uncultured Aliterella sp. | reverse complement strand
AAATATGGCAACTTTTATTTTGCCGTTAGATAAGCCGTATTTAATATCTTGAACGCCATATATTTCTCCAAACACTTGAGTATTTATAGGCAAATTTTGCAAGAATTTATATTCATTGTAAGCACGAATATAAACTAAATCTTTATTAGCGGTATTGTTTTTCCAAAAGTAGTTATGGCTACTGATATGAGTACCATTTTCATCGATTAATACGGTGAAGTTAGTACCGTGTATTTTTTCTGTAACTACTACTTCTTCCCCTAATTGTAAAATATCTCGGTAACGTTTGAGGTGTTCGGGACTGGGAAACTTGTATTGTCCGATAGCAGATTCTACATCTCCACTCATATTTTGGGGGATGGGATACTCGTACTTAGTTACGCCAAAATCTGCTGTAGCATCATCTCCTACATTACCCTTAAAGTCAATATCAATAGGAATAAGTAAACCTTCAGAAAATATGCCCCTAAGTTTAGCCGCCCGGAGTTTTTTACTATAGTAGGCACGAATACCAAATTTATCTAAAAAGTTATCGGGAATAACGCTATCAATAGGAAAATAAAAAGCTAAGTCGTCAACTTGAAAGTTTCCTTTAGCAGTGATTACTTGATAAGCCATACCTTCAATACTGGCAATGTCCAATCGATCGCCATTGGGATGAGGATTAATACCATTAATTTTGACTACTTCTACTTTAAATAGGCTCATAAATAACTCAAATTGATTGAAATGCGATCGCGATTAATAGTGAAATTATTAAATTTCATGGTTCGTCGGATGCTTAAATTCTTTCTTTTTGTTTACTACATTTATGTTACATACATATTACAAACTCGTCAAGGGTACGGGAAAAGATTTTCAAAAACTTAAAAAGGACGTGCGAGATATTTTCCCCCTTTTTTAAGGGGAGTCAAAATGCGGTGTAGCTAAACCTGACCGCTTTGTTGACGTGTTTTTGGGGGGATCTCGCGTGAAAGTCAGCAACCAGAACTCTTAGGTGCGATCGCGCATTGTCAAAAGAGGTGCATAGTTAACTGTGCGCCTCCATCCAATTAGTAGGTTCCTACTCGCTTAAAACCGACGCACTAACTTGAGAATCTTGCCACAACTTCAGCAAAAAAAACTCAATAGAGTGAGACATCGCCGCGACAAACACGCCCTCCTCACTGTCTGCATTTAAGCTCACCCATGTACCGTTGAGACTGACTTCGATATACTCAGCATCGCCAGCACTCAAACTAATAGATTCTGGATCGAGCCGTCTAATTTCCATAACCAAAGTTTCTAAATCTGGCAAATCCGCAGGTAGCAAAAATGCAGCCGTAGTCGGTTCTATGTACAAAGATTCGCCGACGCGCAGCGCCAAAACTACCCGCTCTTGCACCCAATCCTCTAAGGATTTGGCTAAGTATTCCAAATAAAAACCAGTCTCAATGTAAGTTAATTTCAGCATTGTCCTTGAGTTTCCTTCTATGGACAGGCACTTTCGTTGTGCCAAAAGTTTTCAGCAAAAGCCAGAGTCGGGTGCATGGGTGATTTTGGTTTAGTAAGCAGTGGCATCCCAGCTTCGTGAGGAGTGCGAAGCCCTGCGTGCGCGCTTGCGCTATCGCGTTTACGCTGATTACAAGGTTCGCAAGCTGTGACGACGTTATTCCACTTATGTTCGCCGCCTTTTGATACCGGAATTACATGATCCAATGTCAAGTGTTTGTTGCTACCGCAGTATTGGCAACGATGGTTATCTCGTTTCAAAACCTCGCGCCGATTTACGGGAGGAACTTTCCAAATTCGTTCGGTGCTGGCAATCGTCAAGCGGATGTGTTGGGGAACAGCAATCACAAAATTAGGCGACTTCACAAACCAAATCTCGCTTGCCAAATCTAACGCTTCGGCTTTACCCAATATTAATAGAGCGATCGCCCGTCTGATATTAACGCGGCTAATCGGCAAATAGTTTCTAGAGAACACCACCACAGAACGATCTAATACTTGCGTTGTGCCTGTCACAACTTTGCTCCTTATATAAAAACCCCCGCTTCTACTATTTAGAAACAGGGGCTAAAAATGACGGAAAGTCTTTTATTGCTATATTGGCAAGGCTGTTTTCTGCCTGTACCCCCCACTTCGATGATTGCTTTGCGTTGCCCAATTTAGTAGGCTACTGCCTGAATATGTTAAGTTATGACGATCTTCAGATGTCATGTTTCTTTGTTGAGTGCGATCGCTTTCTATAAATAGACACTCCACGCGCCAAGATGCCGATTCCCAATTTTTGATTGAATTGGCTGGCAATAACTGGGAAAGCGATAAACGTTGCAAAGAAAATTTCACCTATGACATCCGTGACTTAAACATTACTTTAAACATACTACACTTGTATTACTATCCTGTCCAGATATTTAGGAGAAAAGACCTGTGCATACATTAAACCGTACCACCACTACCGAAATGGAAGTCACCAGTATCCGCTTAGAGCGAGAACTAAAAGACAAACTTAAGGAACTTTCTGGCAATGTAGGCTATCAAGCTTTAATTAGAGACATTTTATGGAATTATGTACAGCAAAAATCCGGTGATTATCAAACCTCTATTTCGCCCACAGACATTCGTGCAAGGGTGGAAGCGATCGCCGAAAAAGAAGTTCGTTGCGTACTTACAGGGCAGTTAATTCGCCCACAAGAATCAATGTTGTTAGGATTTACGACTGGTGGCGAGCTTGTTCCCTTAAGCACAGAAAGTTTAGCTAAGTAATTCCCCAGTTTAAGAAATAAATAGAGGGGATTAGAGAAAGCTTCCTCTAATCCCCTTCTACATAATGCTTTAATTAATTGCCACCAATCTCATTTACTTACGTGACCGATTAAATCAAGTTTCTGACAATCAGCAGAATTACCGATTCTATGATGTTTAAGAAAGGATAGTCTGGAGCATAGATAACTAGAATTATATTGACCTAATAATTAATTTATTTATTCCTAGTTTCAAATCCGAATTTATAAAAATTAATAAGCTTGATTGCTAACGGTCAAGCGGGAGAGTATAAAAGTGATAAAGCGTGTTAACCAAAAAATAGCTGCAACCTACCCAATTATAAATAAAATTCGGCGGAGAGCTTCAAAAAATCTTGGGGTAGTGCCACCAAGCGTATCAGTTTTAGAACAACCTGTAGAGTCATCAATAAATCGTTTAAGTCAAGCAGCCTCCTTGCAAAAGAACCTAATTAAATTGATGCCTAATCGAGAAGATTTCCGCGATTTGGGACAACAGATTAATCAGATTGTTGTACAAAGCTCTGATCCGGAGATGATGCTAAAACAGATTTCCCAAGCTTGGGGAGAAGCCTTTGCTGTAGACTGCTGTTTGGTTATAGTGGTAGATGAAACTTTGCAACCTCACCAAACAGGTTACTGGTCTAGCGAAGAATTATTTAGTTCCATCACCTTATTGCAAATTCAATTGATTGACACGCTATTGTTGTTGCCTCGAACCGAGTTGTTAGCAATTGATGATTTAAAAACTTTAGAAATAAAAAAATCGTCTCAAGGGCAAAACTTATCTCTACCTGTCCAGTCTGTATTAAGCATTCCAACTTATTTTCAAGGTAAGCAAAATGGTTTAATCACTTTATGGCGACTCTATCCTTACCAATGGCAAGACTACGATCTTGAAGGCGCTCAAATCGCCGCCGAATCTGTAGCGATCGCCTTAGCGCAAATTGCCCAATCTAAAGCGATCGCCTCTTTAAAACAGGTTATAAACACCTCTACTGGGCATCAAAATGCGATCAATGAGCTTACTATGGCAAGCCGAAACACGCCAGACTTAACTCAAATTCTCCAATTAGCGATTTCTAGAACATCTCAATCTCTCCAAGTTGAACGTGGTTTAATTATTACTTTAAAATCCAGCGACTTGCTTTTTAAGAATCGTCCTAAACAGTTTATTCCTAAAGCTAAAGTTACGGTAGTTTCTGAATGGAATAGTAATTCTGATTTAGGTGGAACTACCACCCTTAATAATCTCAATCAATCTGTTAATAATTCCATTGCTTTAAATCAATCTTTTTGGTTAAGTGAATGTGCTTTGTGTCAACAAGCCTTCATTAATGCTCCTGAACCATTTACTCTAAATTTTAACGATGATTTTAAAGTATTTGAGCAATCGGAAGTCAATCCACTTTTTAACATCACTAGCCTGCCTGCTGTATTGATGGTTCCCTTAGAAAATCAAGGCACAACATTTGGCTTTTTATTAATGCAAAATTCTACCGCTCACACTTGGCAAGCGGAGGAATTAGCCTTGTTAAAATTAGTTAGTGTCCAAGTCAGTACCGCTATTATCCAAAATCAAACACTGCGCCAAGTCCAAAATCTTGTAGACGAACGTACCGCTCAACTGCAAGGCAGCTTAGAAGTTCAATCAAAATTATATGAAAAAACTCGGCAACAAATTGACCAGCTAAGGCAAACAAATAAGCTGAAGGATGACTTTATTGATACAATCAGTCATGAATTACGTACTCCTTTAACTAGCATGAACTTAGCTATTCGGATGTTGCGCACGCCGGGTATTAGCGACGAACGTAAAGTAAAATATTTAGATATTTTAGAGCAACAATGTAACCAAGAAATAAACTTAATTACTGATTTGCTGAGATTGCAAAAACTAGAATCTAATCAAACTCCGCTTAATTTGCAGAATATTAAAATTAGCTCAAAACTTAGTGAGTTAGTTGAAATGTATACAGAAACCTGGTCAGAAAAAGGATTGGCTATTACCGTAAGTCTGCCCCAAAAACCCTTGTTATTACAAACTGATGCAGATAGTTTTGAGCGAATATTACACGAATTGTTGACAAATGCCGGTAAGTATGCAATTCCTGATACTAACGTAAGCTTGCAAGCTATGACTCAAGGCGATCGCATTGTTATTAGTGTTACTAATATTGGATCAGAAATATTACCAGAAGATGCTACTTATATTTTTGATAAATTTCGTCGCGGTTATGGAGTTACAGACCAAGCCATCAAAGGGACAGGTTTAGGATTAGCGCTTGTAAAAAGCCTAGTACAGCACTTAAATGGAACTATTGAGGTTACAAGCATACCTATAGAGCAATCATCCTCTGCTCAAGTTTGTTTCACGCTTACCTTACCTCAGTTACCTGTACCGAATTAAAATACTATTAAATTTTTGTGACTAAATCACCAGACTTTGAATTTACAGCCGATTTATCTCCTGATGAAACTGCTGACGTTGGAATTTTATCTAATTTATCTCCTCAAGAATTAGCCGCGCTACTTGATACGATAGAAGTTCAAGTAGAGCAAGTGTCCCCCAGACAAAGACAAATTTCTGCTAAAATACCTATCTTTCAATCTATTGAACCCATTTGGCAAGTATTGACAGACTATGAGGCTTTAGCTGATTTTATTCCTAATTTATCTATCAGTCAGCGCTTAGAGCATCCCACCGGAGGTATTCGTTTAGAGCAAGTTGGTACACAGCGCTTACTACGCTTCAACTTTTCGGCGCGTGTAGTTCTAGATTTAGAAGAAAAATTCCCCCACGAGATTAATTTCAACTTAGTAGAAGGAGACTTAAAAGATTTCTTTGGTTCTTGGCGCTTACAACCCGATTTGCACTCTCAACAAGTTGTAACCCACCTCCTTTATACAGTATGCGTCTTACCTAAACGAACTATGCCAATATCCATTATTGAACATCGTCTGGCTAAGGACTTGCGTTTAAATCTTTTAGCAATTCGTCAGCGTGTAAACAATTTATTTGGAGCTACTAATTAGCTACAGTGACTATGTGAAGTACCCACATCACCGGAGTACAAGTGTATGGGGGACTTCCACTAACTATTTAAAATTAATAGGGTGATGCGTTTAGACACATCACCCTATTTTGTTATACCCCCAGGGGAATTCGAATCCCCGTCGCCTCCGTGAAAGGGAGGTGTCCTAGGCCTCTAGACGATGGGGGCATGGACTCGCACTTTTACAAATATAATAAATTTCTGCGCTGGTGTCAACACCCAAACTTGCTAAATATCAAAAATACTTTTTTGCGGCGGTTTACATAGACTCGGAGGAGTTACGCAAGCGCATTAGCTGGCGGCGCATTTCTGGGGAGGCTTCCAAATCCGAGACTTCTTGAGTAGTTACTGCCGATTGTAACGGTTCGAGATAATCATCTGCACCAATCATAAATGACTCAATAAGAAAGTTTAATAGTTCGCCGCGATCGCTAAATATAGCTTTGTCTTCAATTAATCTAAATTTTAGATGTATTTCACACTCGTAGACACCAACTTCTGATTGTTTTTGTTGTGGCGATGCTTTATCAGTCTTCATTTTAATTAAATCCTATTTTTGCAGCAGGTGAGTAGTAGCCTTGGTTTATAGAGAAATAATTTTGGCTTTTTATTTATTTCAACTAGGATAGGCAAGTTAGACAAATCTATTTTTTGTTAATAGGATTGTTCTCAAACCATCTAGCTAAACTTTAGTCATAACCAAAACTCAAATTCGTTGTCCTTACGATTACTATTATTCAGCTTTTAAATGGAAATATAGTAAAGCTTATGTAAGGACTTTGTAAGTCTTTCAAAATATTTTTAAAGGGGGCTACTTGTACTAAGATGCTTGG
>CAJQOK010000136.1 GCA_905479905.1 uncultured Aliterella sp. | reverse complement strand
GGCGCATCGGCAATGTATTCTTCTGATAAAGGGCGATCGTTGATATAAACTCTCCCTTGAGTAACAAGTATTTTGTCGCCAGGTATGGCAATTAAGCGCTTAATGTAGGCATCTTTGATTTTGGGAACTTCTGACTTATTGGGGTTTGGATTCCAAATATCTACAGCTTCTCTAGAAATCAGTGGTTCACTTTGCGAACAAACTTTAGCACTGTTAGGCGGCATAAATACTACAATGTCTCCTCGTTGTGGTGCTTGGAGGCGATAACTCACTTTATCGATAATTAATTTGTCATTGATTTGCAATGTTGGTAACATTGAGCCTGTAGGAATCCAACGCGCTTCAGCTACGAAGGTACGAATTCCCAAGGAAAGAATAATACTCAGGGCGATTGTTCTACCTAATTCGCCTAGCCATGAACCTTCACGTTCTGTTTGCGACTTGTTATCAGACACTTGCTTTGACTCGCGGGACATATATATTTAATAGCCTAATTAAGAATTTTTTACTTAATTTTTCCTGTAAACTCGACTACATTAAGTTTAATGTTTTTTAGGTCAATAGGTTGATGGCATGACTATAGCTCCTAAAAACTCTTTTAATTTTTAATCAAAGATTACTATGCCCATTAATTCCAGCTTACTTATCCGCCACGCCACGATTATGCTTCCTGATGGGGAATTTATAGTTGGAGATGTGCTGGTACGCGATCGCCTAATTGCCCAAGTTGCTCCAGAAATTTCTGCACCAGGTACTCAAGAGATAGACGCAATAGGTTTAACTTTGTTGCCGGGAGTTATTGACCCCCAAGTACACTTTCGTGAACCAGGCTTAGAACACAAAGAAGACTTGTTTACCGCTAGTTGTGCCTGTGCCAAGGGTGGAGTCACATCTTTTTTAGAAATGCCCAACACGCGCCCGTTAACCATCACTCAGCAAGCTCTTGATGACAAGCTGCAACGGGCGGCACAAAAGTGTGTAGTTAATTATGGTTTTTTTATTGGTGCTACTTCCGAAAACTTACCAGATTTACTAAAAGCTCATCCCACCCCAGGCATAAAAATCTTTATGGGTTCGATGCACGGCCCATTGCTAGTAGATACAGAAGCGGCATTAGAGGCGATTTTTGCCCAAGGTCAGCGTTTAATTGCTGTCCATGCTGAAGATCGCGCCAGAATTGAGCAAAGGCGGTTAGAATTTGCCGGAATCCACGATCCAAAAATTCATTCGCAAATTCAAGACAATCAAGCGGCTTTACTTGCTACTCAACTGGCGGTAAAACTGGCTAATAAGTATCAACGCCGCCTGCATATTTTGCACTTGTCCACCGCCGAAGAAGCAGAGTTTTTGCGTCAAAATAAGCCAAGCTGGGTAACAGCAGAAGTAACGCCCCAACACTTGCTATTGAATACTAATGCTTATGATACTATCGGCTCTTGGGCGCAGATGAATCCACCTTTGCGATCGCCAAGCGACAACGAAGTTCTCTGGAAAGCTCTACTAGATGGGGTTATAGATTTTATTGCCACCGATCACGCACCTCATACTTTAGCAGAAAAAGCCCAAGAATACCCCCTTACACCCTCTGGAATGCCTGGAGTAGAAACATCGCTCCCCTTAATGCTAACGGCTGCTATGGAGGGACGATGTACAGTGTCACAGGTGACAAATTGGATGTCTACCGCCGTAGCTAAAGGTTACGGTATTGCTAATAAAGGTGCGATTTCTCCGGGCTATGATGCAGATTTAGTATTGGTAGACTTAAATACTTATCGCCCAGTGGTGCGGGAGGAATTATTAACTAAATGTGGTTGGAGTCCTTTTGAAGGTTGGAAACTTACGGGATGGCCAGTAATTACTATTGTTGGCGGTCAAATTGTCTATGAAAACAGAAAAGTAAATACAGAAGTGCGGGGTGAAGCTTTAAAGTTTAATAATAATTAATTACAAGATATTTTCCCCCTTTGTTTAAGGGGGATCTCCGAGGAAACTTAAGTTACGGGCTACATCTTCTAAAGCTACTTTTATTTCTAAAATAATAAAATTTGCTAATAATTACGAGATATTTTCCCCCCTTTAATAAAGGGGGCTAGGTGGGATCCCCGAGGAAATTTAAGTTAGTGGCTACATCTTCTAAAGCTACTTTTATTCCTAATCCAATTAAAATCACTCCCATAGTTTTTTCTATGTAATGAGACATCGATAAAAACCGATTTTTAACAATGGGGTGAGAAATGATTATTGCTAATAAGGTAAACCAGCCTAATGTAAACACAAACATTTGCAATCCGTAAAGCACTCTTAAGCTTGCAGGTGTAGTTGGGCTAATAACTTGGGTGAATAAACTGAAGAAAAATAAAGTAACTTTTGGGTTAAGTATATTAGTTATAAAGCCGATTTTTATTGCTTGTAATCTAGTAAGATCATGCTTTGATTTTTCTTTTGAATTTTCTCTAATTGGTTTAGCTTTTAATGATTTGTAGCCAATGTAAATTAAATAAGCTGCGCCTAAAAGTTTAATAGTTGAAAATAGAACAACTGATTTAGAAATAATTAGCCCAATCCCAACTAGCGTATAAGTTACATGAACTAAAATTCCTAAAGAGATACCCAAAGCTGAATAAATACCAGTACGGCGAGAATAGATTAAACTATTACGACAAATAATAGCAAAATCTGGGCCAGGACTCATAATTGCTACTAACTGAATAAGCGTAATAGTTAGTATTTGAGCATAAAAAGACATAGTTATTTTTATAACAATTCGTTTAATTCGAGGGTCAGACCAAAATTACAAATTTCTACTTGTCTTTGGTCGTTTTCATAAGTTAAACATAATTTTAAATAAGCTGGCGGTTTATTTAACAATCTCTCCGCCCATTCAATAGCAACAATTCCTAAAGGATATTCCCACTCATTCCAGTAACTTTCTAAATTCAACTGCTTAACTTCGTCAGTTTGTAAGCGATATAAATCAAGATGATACAGAGGTAAACGTCCTTGGGTGTACTCGTTAATTAAGGTAAAAGTTGGACTAACAATTGCTTCGGTAATCCCCAAACCTTTACCAATTCCTTGAACTAAAGTAGTTTTACCACTACCTAAATCTCCCTCTAGCAAAAGTATGCTACCAGCATTTAAAAATTGTCCTAACTTTATCCCTAATAGTTGCGTAGCTTCCGCATCGGCTAGTAAAATTTTCAAAGGAGTTGAACCTTTAACCATAAGAGCGACTGTACCAACGCAACAAAACTCCTGCTAGACGCTGAGGATTATGTCTAACTACACCCGTTGCTTCGTCTTCATCCATAACATTTGCTAGAATAACGCGCCGCCCTAGCTTTGTAACCAATTCACGATCAAGAAATACCGGATGAGAGTCTTCTTGAGCATAACGTTTTAAACTGCGGGAAGATGGATCTTGTTTGTGGACTAGCACGGCATTAAATAAACTTTCTCCACAAGCATTATCTATCGCCCTGATATGATCGGAAACGGTATAACCATGAGTTTCCCCAGGTTGAGTCATAATATTACACACATAGATACAGGGTACCGGGGGAACTCTACCGCCTCCCTTGCGCCGTAGAGATATCGCTTCTGTTATTTCTGGTACTAATAAATTAGGGATAACGCTTGTGTAAAGGCTTCCAGGCCCAATAATAATACAATCGGCTTCTTCAATAGCTTGGATTACTTTGGGTAAGGCGGGAGGATTTGCAGGAATACTACCAATTTTGAGAATACTTCCCCCAGCTTCGGTAATATTTGACTCGCCTTCAATTATCCGCCCATCGGCTAATTCTGCCCACAAGCGCATATCCGATAGAGTTGCAGGTAATACTTTACCTCTTACTGCCAATACATCAGAACTTGCCGCGATCGCTCTTTCCAAGTCTCCGGTAATATCGCTCATTGCTGTCAAAAACAGATTACCAAAACTATGACCCGTTAAACCATCTCCTGCCGTAAATCGATACTGAAATAGCTCCGTTAGCAGTGTTTCCTCTGATGCCAGCGCCGCTAAACAGTTGCGAATGTCTCCCGGTGGCAAAACACCATTTTCTCGTCGCAATCGCCCAGAGGAGCCGCCGTCGTCCGCTACGGTGACAATAGCTGTAATATTGTTACTATAGGTTTTCAGTCCTCTAAGTAAGGTTGACAAGCCTGTACCACCGCCAATTACGACAATTTTTGGCCCGCGATGCAAGCGACGGTAGCTTAGTAATACGTCGATTAATTCTTCTTCACCTTCGGGTCTTAAAACTTCGGTAATTGAACTAAGTGTACGAGTTTGTCCCCAAAAAATTAATAGTATCCCCAATATTAAGATTAATGGGCCACTAATATAGTTGGGCAAAAAATTAGCGATCGCGCTTACTAAGTCTTGAATAAGTTGAATTGCATAAAAAATTGGGGTCAGTTTCACCCATATAGCCAAACCTAAAGCTGCGAGTACCACACCACCAGCACTTATTAGCAACCAGCGCTTAACCGATAATCCTGGCGAAAGCCATTTAAACCACTGGCTAAGTCTATACTGAGTCCGATTGCGCGACTCTTGCCTAAATAGATTTATAACTTGTTTGAAATAATAGCTGATTGACATAGGCTAACTTGACCACAGGATGATACACCAGATAGCTAGTAAGCAAGGCTGTTTGAGTCTTAATTTAGGCTTGCTTTCCGTCCGTCACTTTACTAGCTTTGAGGACGTTGAGGTTTACTTTTTAGTTGCGCTCACGGTTTGTAGATGACAACACATATCTTATCTAATTAAGGTTCAATAAAACTATCCAAGTGCTTCCCTTGGCATAAAGTATTTTTTAAATTAACAATTTAGAGTTATTAATTGTTAATTTAGGAAATAATAAGTTTTTTACAGTTAACTGTCTTATTATTTCACTTAGTTATTTTAGATGTAAAAATGCTAAATACATCTTTTTTACACTACCTTTAAGGCTTTTGGATGAAAAAACGTATTTTAGGCTTAGATCCGGGTTTGGCTATTTTAGGTTTTGGAACCATTTGTTGTCAAGCAAAACAACCTCCAGTTATGGATTTATCTAATTCTTCCAATCTGATAGCTCAAGTTGTAAATAAGTCAGTAACCCTATTAGACTTTGGCGTAATTAAAACTAATGCTAAAGAAGAAATGGGTAAGCGACTTTGTATTATTTACGACGACTTAAATACACTGATGGAGCAATGGAAGCCCGATCTTGTCGCTGTTGAAAAGTTGTTTTTTTACCGGATGGCAAATACTATTACGGTAGCTCAGGCTAGGGGGGTACTGATGTTAGTATTAGCGCAACATAAAGTTCCTTTTGTTGAGTTTACACCTGCTCAAATTAAACAAGCACTTACAGGCTGGGGTAATGCAGATAAGCAAGAGGTACAATCGGCTGTAGCGCGAGAATTAGAGTTAGATTATATTCCGCACCCCGATGATGCGTCAGACGCTTTAGCAGTGGCGTTAACAGCATCTTTTCAATTATAAAAATCTGAAAAGTTTTTGTTTTATAGACTAAAAACAGGACTTTAATATTGATTTAATAAATTACATTTCATTGCGACAATTGTTGCATTATCACGAGCGCCTCTTGTTAATACTAAATCAATGCTATTATTCACAGCTAATTTTAAGTTTCGACTTCCTGCAAAAATTTCGGCTAACTCCGTTGGCGGTATTAAGTCCCATACTCCATCGGAGCAAAGTATCACAATATCATCTTGTTCTAAAAGTATTGATAATTCGGAACCAAAAAATTGCAATGTTTGTACGTAGCTAGGATCTAAAACATCCTTTGAACCAATGCACCTAGTCAATATGTTTCGCTTTTTATGTTTATAGCTTTCTTCATAAGTAATATCACCGTTCGCAAGGAGCATAGCCACTAAAGAATGATCTTCGCTCAGTTGACATATCATGTTTTTACGAATCAAATAAATGCGACTATCTCCTACATGAGCAATTCTTAACTGGCGAAAACTAGCCCAAACGATACTTAAAGTAGTACCACCTTTGTCCACATTTTCACTAACTCATTCATTTGCTCTTTTAACTACTGATACTAACCATTCGCTGCATTTGTCTTCACTATAATCAAAACAATCAATAGGTGTTTCAATTACTGTTTTTACTGCCAAATAACTAGCAAGTTCCCCTTGGGCTAAACCTCCCATTCCATCAGCTAAAACTGCTAAAATTGTATCTTGGTAACTGCTAGAATACTGCTCAACTCCATAACTATCTTCGTTATGTAGACGTTGCATAGATAGCCCAATTGTAGAACGGCTTGCTACATCCCACCGCACCTTACAACTACTAACTGTTTGTTGAGTTTCCTTTAAAGCTTTGGTTAATTGAGTTATAGAAATTCGTTCTTCCACAACGGGTAAAAGACAAAGGCTAATAATTTGATAAATACCTGGTATAGGTGGAATAGTCAAGAAACTAAAACTAACCTTGGTATCGGGCAATTGTTGGTAAATAGCCTGGTAGAGCAAAACACCTATAATATAAGCACTCATTCCTTCGCTAACTGGGCGATTCAAAGCAATTTCTGGAGCGCAATACCCAGTTGCTCTAACAGATACAACTTTTTCGCCGACAAGACGAACATTAGTTAAATCAAAAAATTTGATTGTCGAATCAACTTGAACAAATTGAGGGATTACTTGAAAAAAGCACCAGTCTTGCTGATAAGCTTGCTGAAATAATTGGCAAACTTGATTAGTTACTTCTAAAGCTAATTCGTAGCTGTGTTTTTTCTGCAACCAACTATCTAAAGTTTGTCCTTTTGTCGGCAGATAACTTAGTACAATTAGTTTTGAATTGGGTGAGATATCGGGAAGTTCTGCGGAATCATCTTCTAAATAGTTATAGTCTTCGGTTTCTTCCCAATCATCATCAAAGTAGCTTTCAGTGTTTGGGACAACGTTGTCATTACTGATTACTTGATTAAGGGCTAATTTGTTGGTAGAGTTACTCTTTGTTAGATGATTTTCAAGTACAAAGTCAGTTTGTTTAATTAACTTTGTATCTAAGTTTGGGTAATTAAAGCTTTCTTCTAAATCCTCCTCTCTAGCAATGTTTGAAAATACTTCTACTTCTTCTATGCCAAAAGCAAGAAGTTCAGCTATAGCACTGTTTTCTTTAAGTAAGTGGCGCAACTGCAATTCGTAGCTAAGTCCGCCATTTACATCGCCAATACGTAGTAAACCTAGTTTCTGGGGATTGGTTCCGACTTCTTGAATGGTGACTTGGTAATAATCTACATCAGCAAATTTACCTAAATGTAATTGGACGACGATATGAAAGTTACTTAGTTGAAAACAGGTATCCTCTTTAACAATTAGACAGGACATATGAGAAAGTACATTTATGGAAAATAACTATCCTAGAGTAATTTGTTAATTTATCTAAGTATTATTGATAAGATTCTATGCTATTTTTTAACTGTTGCAGAAAACAAAAACTAAAAAGCTAATAAATTTATCAAAGATTTGCACTTAGGCTCTATTTGTAAACTTTTGACAACACAAAAAAAATAATTAAGAAGGCGATAATTTCTTCTTAACTATTTTTCGGAAATTTTGAGAAACAATCAAGCGCGATCGCCCACTAAACCAAAACTTTCATCGCCCGTTCTACAGCCTGTAAAGCCGTGTTGACTTCTGACTCAGAAACAATCAATGGTGGCACAAAACGAATAACTTTAGGGCCAG
>CAJQOK010000135.1 GCA_905479905.1 uncultured Aliterella sp. | reverse complement strand
TTACCAGAACTAGCTAAGCGCTTACGCAGTACTCCAGGACTAATTACTGTCTGTAAAGCGGAAGATTTTGACGATCCTGGTATTCCTAGTATCGATCCACCTCCAGAAGTATTACTGCCTGGTAGTGTTGGGTTTAGCGATTTTCGAGAAGATAGCGACGGTATCCTCCGCCGTCATCTTTTAGGGATGCTACCATTATTGCAAACTCGAGGTTCTATTTGTAATATGAATGACGCTTTTAGCGTTCAGATTGCTGCTCAATATTTGCAGAAACAAAATATCCAAACTCGATTTACAGCCGAGGGTGATTTACAATTGGGAGATCAGATAATTAAAGTTTTGAAGCCCCATAGCGCTTATCCGCTATCAGAGTCAGGCGGAAGCGAAATCTTGCTTAACTATCGTTCTACAGCAGAAATTGCTACCCGCGTCACGCTTGGGCAAATCTTAAATAATCAAGTTAATTCCGAATACATTAAAGATAAAATTGTGTTAGTGGGAGTGACAGCAAAAGGCGGAGAAGATCGCTGGTTTGTGCCGACAAATCCTGATGTTGCGATGCCAGGGGTAATTGTCCAAGCACATGGGATTTCTCAACTATTGAGTGCTAAGTTAGATGGGCGTTCTATCTTGACTGTTTTATCTCAATGGCAAGCGCTGGGCTGGATGTGGACGTGGGCGATGGTAGGTTGCCTTTTAGCAGCCTGGCAATGGCAGCGCAAAAATATGAGGCGAGTTCTATTTCACCTTGCTGCAAGCATGACGGTTGCCACAATTTCTCTATACGGACTATGCTTTTTTAGTTTACTGCGAGGAAAATGGTTGCCGTTTGTGTCTCCAGTGCTAGCCCTAATCTTATCTAGCACCGTTGTAATCATTTATTTGATTTATCGATTGCCAACTCGTTCTACTTCATCGTCATGATGCCCAATATGCTCAAGCTTTCAACTCGATATTTTCTAAAACATACTTTAGTATTAGCAGGTGTTCTAATTGTCAGTAGCCCACTAATTGACACCCCAAGCCCAGTTCAAGCTAGTCCTAACACATCAGACTCAATTTATAATAAACAAGCGAAAGGGCGAGTTCCAGGACGCAGACGCGGCGGCGCGCGACGCGGAGATTGCCCAGCGACTTCTACTCAATTAACGGCTTTGGTTCCTGAAAATTCGGTTGCAACCCAATCTCTTCCCCAAACCTATGTCGGAGGTAGTACAACGGCTGAGTATCCCACAATTTGGGTTTACGTTCCTTACTCGCTAAGTGCCGATCTGACCGCAGAATTTATTTTGCAAGATGATACAGGTCAAGACATCTACCGAATTGCCTCAAAGTATTTTTCTGCTGCTGAAGTAAGTCCTGGCATAATTAGTATTTCCCTCCCCTCTACAATCGCACCTCTAAAAATCGGCAAGCTTTACAAATGGTATTTCAAATTAAATTGTGACGCGGAAACGCCGATGTATGTACAAGGAGGCATTGAGCGCATTTCCCTCAATGCAAATCTAGCCAACCAACTTGTTAGGGCAACTCCTCAAGAGCGAACTAATTTTTATATAAAAAATAATCTTTGGTATGATGCAGTAAATATTCTGGCTAAACTTTATCGCACTAATCCAACTGACAATAATACTAAATCGGCTTGGATAAATTTAATGCGATCGCTCGGTTTAGAAGATATAGTCGTCAATTCTGGTGCTTCCCTTTCGATGGACTTATTTGTGCCATCCTCCAGCTTTTCACGCCAGAGGTTTATTCAGCACGCAGACAAAAAATTCAACTAAAGCCAATTTCCCAATAATACATAGGGAGCCCAGTAGGAGGGATGATTGTAGTTTTGGTGTTTGACAAGTGTAAGTTGAGCTTGGCGCAATGCAAAAGATTTAGAAACAGATGGATTTTCAACTAAGTGACGGTAAAATTCAACCATTAAAAACGCACTAGAGCGATCGTCGATACTCCACAATGAAGCAAGGGTACTACGCGCTCCGGCTTTAACTGCTACTCCTGCTAACCCCAAAGCCGCTCGTTCATCGCCTTCTGCTGTTTGACAGGCGCTTAAGGTCAAAAGTTGGATTGCCGTTGGTTGCACTTGCTCTCTAGTTTGCAGGATGCGATTTAGCTCGTCTACATTAATGCGGCGATCGAGGGTACGAATGAATGTTTGAGTGCGATCAGAACTAAATTTACCATGCGTTGCTAGATGGACAATTTGAAAGGGAGCTTGCTCTATCTGATTTTGTAATGCTTTAGCCGTAAAGTCTCGATCAAGCAAGACAACTGCTTGGGGAATTTGAGCTAAAATTCCATCTTTTTCTTGTTCGACTGCCGTAAGAGCACTAAAACCATCAACCGAGCGACTTAATCCGGCAAATAATAGCCGTATCTCTTGGCGTTTTAAAGGTTGTGGAGGTAATAATTCCAAACCTGGTGTTAGGGCAATGGCATAAGTTTCGACTAGGTAATGTTTGCCATCATACAAAGCTGCCATCGGGATATTCTTCAAAAATCCATCGAGGACAAATACCAATGTGCCAATTTGATTGTTACTCAATTGGTTTGCAGCCGGACGGATCAACCAATCATAAACTTGGGCTGATAAATCCTGGAGCGATCGCACTGTTTCCGGTTGAGTAATTTGCTTACGCAAGCCCCTTAAGGTTTTTTCTACTTCTTTTCGCTCTACTTTGGTTGAGTAGTGGAGCAAATTAGTTTGGTTGGGTAGCTTTAGCACTACTTCTATACTATTGGGCAAAATAATCGGGTAGATTACGGCTGCTGAGGTATTAGTGCGCTCGCTAGATAACGTGCTAGTTTGTTCGACAATTCGGTCAATGGCAATAGGAATATCTACACAAGCTTCGCGAAAAAAGTTTTGCAATTCAACAGTTTGCAGAGATTCCAACGCCAGTCTAGCTTTCACTAAGTTCTCTTGACTTGGATCTGCAGCCGCGTCAGATTGCAAAAGTAACTCGATTAATTGTCTATAGGCAGGTTCAACGCTTTGTCGAAATGAAAATTGTTGGTCAACATTGGTAGAAGCTAGGTCTAATCGCAAAGATTGTAGAGTTTTTAGTGCTTCTTCATAACTGGCGATCGCCTCAGTTCTATTTTTAGCTACATCAATCCCATTTTGAGCTTGAGCTTTGAGAATGCGTCCGAGTTGCCATAGCCATAAATAAGTAACATCAGCAGCGTTGGTAGATAACGTTATTGCAGCGCTTGACGAGTCAGATCGTCAGCCATTGACCATTGTTGAGTTTGTTCGTACAATCCTCCTAACAGCCCTAATGCATAGGCTTGAGTGCGCCGATCTCCCAATTGTTTGCTCTGCTTCGCCGCCGCAGATAAAAGTGCAGCCGATTGGGCCCTTGAGAATTTGGGCGCTCCTTTGGCTAGACTTTGAGCTAAATTAATTCGGGCAAATACCGTCGTGCGATTGAGCGGCAAATCTTGCAGTTGGCGTTGAATTTGCGGTAGTAGAGCTTGAGCGTCTGATATTTTTGCCGTTTCATTCAGCAGGCTAAAGCGGTTTAAGTTGGACTGTAACTGCGTTGTCGCTACCTTTGTATTTGCTGCTTGCTGATACCAATTCAGGGCGGCTAAATTATCCTGTCGGGCGCGTGCTGTATTCCCTAAGCTCAGTTGTGTTAAGGCGATCGCCTCTTTCACATCGTTCGCATTAGATGAATTTACTGGTAACGCTAGAGCGAGTTCTAAACCTTCAAGCAATCTTTGCCTTGACAGATCCAAGTCTCCCGCTACGCGCAATGCCTCACCTAAACTCCGCAGTTCGGCAACTTTGGTTAGGGAGTCGCTTTGATCGCGCAAAGTTTGCTC
>CAJQOK010000134.1 GCA_905479905.1 uncultured Aliterella sp. | reverse complement strand
GTAGCAATGCCATAATTGCCGAGAAGCTTTATATTACTGTGGGAACAGTAAAAACTCACGTTAGAAATATTCTCAATAAGTTGTGCGCTGATGACCGCACCCAGGCGGCGGTAAGGGCTTTGCGGTCTGGTTTAGTGGGTTAAGGTAGGAAAATCCCCCCAAGAACCCCTTTTTAAGGGGGGAAAATATTTATAAAAATGTTTCTATTTAACGGCGGAGATTGAGTAATTCTTGGGGAGAAGCGAGAAGTTTTACGGTGATAGAGACAATTTGTTGCTGAGAATTGAGGATAAATAGCCAAGAAACGTTTACGCCAAATAAAGGCATTTGAACTTTACCGTTGACGCGAAGTTGGACTAAATCATTTTCTTGGCTTTCGATAATGCCTTGATGGGGTTCGGCTTTGAGTCCTAGCGCCTCTTGCTGGAGGTAAGATGCGATCGCGTCCTCGCCCACGATACCCGATTCAAAAGGTGCGTACATCACGCCATCAGGGGCAAATAAAGCCGCTAATGAGCTAAAATCCCCAGCATTTAATAGTTCAAAGTATTGTGAGATTGTCGGGTTGTTAATGCCTGCAATAGTTTGAGTAGATATATCGGTTTGCATAGAATCTTTTTTAGGAAAAAAATAGATAGGTTCTAGATTATCTGTAAAGTCAGGGTAAGACCTAGTTCCTAAAGAGAGATTGAGGGGATTTATGATCAAAACAATATCTTAGAGCCAATTATGTGCGCTTATTAAGTAGAAATGCGATCGCACTAACATTGACACAATCAACCTCATAACTTTGCTATGACAGCATCCTCTATCCTCACGAGTACACAAATCAAAGATAAAGCTTTAGAAATTGGATTTCATCAAGTAGGAATTGCCAAGGTAGATAATACTGACGTAGAAGTGCAGCACTTGCAAGAGTGGCTAAACAAAGGTTATCAAGCAGATATGGCATGGATGAATAATCCCAAACGCCAAGATATTCGGGCATTCATGCCCGAAGCGTTGAGTATTATTTGTGTAGCGTTAAATTATTACACCCCGCACCAACGCCCAAATAGTCCCGAATATGCCAAGATTTCTCGCTATGGTTGGGGACGAGACTATCATAAGGTGATGGCTAAAAAGTTAAAAGCTTTAAATAACTGGTTACAAACTTATCCTGATGTGCGATCGCGTTACGTCTCGGATACTGCACCAATTCAAGATAAAGTTTGGGCGCAAAAAGCTGGAATTGGCTGGATTGCCAAGAATGGGAATGTAATTACTAGAGAATACGGATCTTGGGTGTTTTTGGGGGAAATTCTCACAAACCTAGACTTAACGCCCGATATCGCCCATACTGAACACTGTGGTAGTTGTACTCGTTGCCTTGATGCTTGTCCAACTGGTGCGATCGCAAAGCCTTTTGTAGTTGATGCCAATCGCTGCATTGCTTATCATACAATTGAAAACCGTGATGAAAAGTTACCAGAGGCAATTTCTGCTCATCTTCAAGGTTGGGTAAGTGGTTGCGATATCTGTCAAGATGTGTGTCCTTGGAATCAGCGTTTTGCGAAAGAAACTGATATAGTCGAGTTTCAACCTTACGCAGAAAATGTTGCACCTAAATTGACGGATTTAGCAGAGATTTCTGATCAGGAGTGGGATAGACGGTTTACAGCTTCAGCGCTGCGACGAATTAAACCAGAGATGTTAAGACGTAATGCAAGGGCAAATTTATCATCAGCGATTCCAAAGAACGATTGACACCTTTTTCAACAACCATGAATCCAAAAGTAATTATTTTTGATTTTGATGGTACTATTGCCGATTCTTTAGATGCGCTTGTTAACATTAGCAATCGTTTGGCTGTGCAATTTGGTTACAAACAAACTAGCATTAATGAACTTGCTCAAATCCAAAACTTAACTTCTAGAGAAATCATTAAACAGTCCGGTATTTCTATTTTTAAAGTGCCTTTTCTAGTTAAAAAGGTTAAAGCCGAGTTGAGTTTTGAAATCCAAACATTGAGCTTATTTCCGGGAATGAAAGAAGCTTTAATTGAACTACATCAGTTGGGTAACAAGCTAGTAATTATTAGTTCTAATTCAAAGCCCAATATTATAGCATTTTTAGAACACAATAATTTATTAGATAAATTTTATTATATTTACTCTGGCTCTACTATTTTTGGGAAAGACAAAGTAATTAACAGATTTATTCGGCAAGAGAATATTGATGTTAAAGATGTTATTTATGTAGGTGATGAGACTAGAGATATAGAGTCGGCGAAAAAAAGTAAAGTAATTGCGATCGCAGTAAGTTGGGGATTTAATACTAAAGAAGTATTAATGAAGCAGAACCCAGATTATTTAATAGAGCAACCAAGGGACTTAATAGATATTGTTAAAAAGCAAGAGCTTAGTATAAAGTAATAATTGCGCTGATTTTTTACGTTTTCAAGCGCAATTATTGATTCTTACTTACCAGGCTGACCTTTTTCCAAAGCTTTCTGGATGAGATCATCATCGACATTACCCACCGCACCTGTGGGAGCGCCAACATCTTTTGCCATAGCCATATAATCGCTAGGATCGCCTGTAGACTGAGTTTCTGATTCTGTTTCCGATGGAGTTGTAGTAGCAAACTGATGAGCAGTAGCAATATCGGCAGCTTCAGCACCTTCGGGAGTGCGATCAATATCGCTAACGCTAAATTGCTGGGCGGCGGCGTAGTCTGCATCAACATCAATAGAGGGCATTTTTTCTTTCCCTTCCGTCATACTTTCAGCAGCTAATTGAGCATCTTGAGTTATAGCTTGGGTAGCATCAGGCTTGATTTCGTCAGGCATAGCAACAAATCCGAGAATAATTTTTATTGGTGAAGTTATTTTATAAGGTACGCGCCTATGTCCATAACCCCACTAAGATAGATTTTTGGGTGGACGATAAAATCAATAGGTGAAAAATAAAAATCTCTCTATTGGAGGGCGAATAAAAGAATTAATTTCTGTTAAGTCTAAGCAACAAGTAATTTAGTTTAAAGTTGAGATAAATTATGGCTTCAAGTCATGCAGCAAATCAGCCTCAATCACTTACTAGCGAAACCCAGGATGCGGTAAAAGCTTTTGAAAACTTGGATACCGATGCTAAATTAGCTGTATTTTATTTTATTTACGAAAAGATGGGAGACTCTATTACTCCAGCCGCTCCAGCAGCAACAGAGCCAGAATTAGCGCCAAGATTGTTGGGTGATTATTACAACTATTCAAAAGACGATCAGTTGGCAATTATGCGGCAGATTGTGAATTGCGAGGACACAGATTATTCTCGTGCTTATGGAGCGTTGAAAGAGAATAATCAATTAATGGTTTGGTATGCTTGGGCGCAAGGGATGGGGGATACAGTGGTAGGAATGCCGCAAAATTATGAAAGAACCCAAGCTCTAAGTGGTGTATTGTCGCAGATCGAAGCATTGAGCTTTGACGATCAAATTTCCGTATTGCGAACAATTGCCGGAGATATGGGTTGTAGCGACGTGCAGCCAATTGAAACTCAGGCGCAGACAGGGAAGACATCAAGTTTTTAAAATTGGGTAATGGGTAATAGGTAATGGGTAATGGGTAATATTAATTAGCCATTACTTACCCTGCTAATTGTCCAATTTCGGCGGGGGTGAGGTGGGAGTGGACAACTTGCCCATCACGAAACCAGACTACGCGGCGTGTTTGCCGGGCAACATCAGATTCGTGAGTAACCATAACGATAGTAATTCCTGTAGCATTAAGTTCGCTAAAGATATCCATAACTTCAGTAGTAGTGCGGGAATCGAGAGCGCCTGTAGGTTCATCTGCTAGGAGTAAGACAGGACGATTAACGATCGCCCTTGCTATAGCAACCCGTTGTTGTTGACCGCCAGACAATTGATTGGGGCGATTATTGAGGCGATTTTCTAGCCCCACACGCTGGAGAGCAATAGTTGCGCG
>CAJQOK010000133.1 GCA_905479905.1 uncultured Aliterella sp. | reverse complement strand
CAACTGTTTCGCTATCGGCTTCTGCAACTACTGCTATATCAGCAAATTCTTCAAGTAGTACGCGCAGTCCAGTCCGATAAATCGAGTCAGAATCAATTAATAGTAGTTTGAGGATAGCATTGCTCATACAGCAATTAACCCTTGAGAAAATTGGAGCAAAAACTTACAACTGTTCAATTTTCTTACTCCAACTCTCCAACTTTTAGTTATCTTGTTTTTGTCTGTAGCCGTAAAAGTTTATATTGTAATCAGTAATTTTTACGCCTGTTTGTAACTCAATTTGCGCTAATAACTCTGCGGGTAACTCAACCTCAACATCTAAAATTTGGTTAGTGTCCAAACAATTAACATGACTGTGAGAATCGCTGATGTTTCCATACAATCTACCATCTGAGCGTTCAATACACTCAATAATATTTTGACTAGAAAGCGCCTCTAGGTTTTGGTAAACTGATGTATGACCGATTTCTTTACCTTGCTGATTTAGGCGATCGTAAATTTCTCTTGCTGATAAGTGTTCTTTTGCTTGCCAAAGTAGCTCTAAAATAAAGCGACGTTGACGGCTCAAACGCATACCCAAATTTTGACACCGATCTACAGCATCTTCAAGGGAGCGAATTGGTTTTATTGTTTCCGCCTCTTTTTGCATAATTATAATTCAACCATTTAGTAATTAAAACGTGGGTTTAGGCGCGGTTAGTCTCTAGACTTGCTTGCTAAATCTGTCTGTAAGCTAAACTTACGCGCTGGTTATTTGTTTAAAGTAAACTCATTACAACTTTAGTCTAACTTATTGGCAAACGTCAGCGCATGGCAAGGGCAACAGATTCGCTATCATGGCTTTTAGAGAAACCCGTCTGTTTTATAGCTGCGATTTTATGTCTTTATCTAAAAATTCTTTAATTGGTTTGAAAGCTGACGAATTTCGTCACCCCCTAGACTTAGAAGCAACCAAGGCGATCAAACAGATACCTGGGATAGATATAATGGTGCGGAATCTGCTAGGGCCCTTAGCCGAGCAGTTTTTTTATGTAGAAAATATAGCGTCTAGTGTTTTAGTAGGCAAGCATCAGCTACCACAATACCACCAGTTGCTTCATGAAGCCTGTGCAATCTTGGATTTGGAGCCACCACAGCTATATATCCGTCAGCATCCTGTTCCTAACGCCTACACCTTCGCCATGCGGGGGAAACAACCCTTTGTAGTGCTGCATACTTCCCTAATTGACTTACTCACACCAGAGGAAATCCAAGCAGTAATTGCTCACGAATTAGGACATCTAAAGTGCGATCACAGCGTTTATCTCACACCGATAAATTTACTTATCCTCGCCGCCAGTCAAATACCGACTTGGGGGGAAGTTTTGGCGCAAAGCATACAAACGCAATTATTGCAATGGGTACGCTGTGCTGAGTTTACGTGCGATCGCGCAGCGTTACTGGCTACCCAAAACCCTAAAGTCGTCATGTCTCTATTAATGAAACTAGCTGGAGGTTCGCCGATTCTTGCACCCCAACTAAACCTTGAGGCATTTATCGATCAAGCGCGCGCTTACGACGACATCAGCAAGACTGAATTAGGAGAAATGCTAGTTACAGCCCGGACAGCGCAATTAAGCCACCCTGTACCTGTATTACGAGCTAAAGAGATCGACTTGTGGGCAACAAGTCAAGAATATCAATCCTTGCTAAAAGCTCGGACTATAGGTTATACTAGCGAAGCTTCAGTTAAGGGCGGATGGCGGAATTGGTAGACGCACTGCACTCAAAATGCAGCGGGGAAACCCGTAGGAGTTCGAGTCTCCTCCTGCCCACTGAAACATCTAATTGTGGGGATATTGGTTATACAGCGCTTAAAGCGATGACAATCGCCGCGTGAGGGCAGAAACCATAAAGGTAGCGGAAGCGCTAGAGCTAGGCAGTTGAAAAAAAAACGCAGATGATGTGGCAAAAGCTCAAAGCAGGTTGTAGTAATAAAAGCGGGGAGATGATTTCGTCTTCCCGCTTCTTTTTGTAGATGATTGACTAAATATCTTTTTCGCTCAATTCTCGCGTCATGTAATCAAACGGCTCATCGACAAAAGTTGTATCTGCTACACCCGCCGCCGCTACTTCCTGCTTAACAATATCCTTCATAATTTGGATACCTTGGATTGTCGGCCCAATGGGTACACCCAAAGAATTGTAAGTTTCGCGCAAGCCTTGCAATACGCGCTCGTCTAGCACGTTCATATTGCCAGCAACAAGAGCATAAGTAGCATAACGCAAGTAATAGTCCATATCCCGCAAACAAGCTGCATAACGCCTTGTGGTGTAAGCATTACCACCTGGGCGGATTAATTCTGGCAAATTTTCAAACAACTGAGAACCAGCACGCTTGACAATAGCAGCAGCATTGCCATTAATTGCGGCGGCGGCCTGGATTCTAGAAGTTCCCGTCTCAAAGTAAGACTTGAGAGTGTCGATGGCATTGCGGTCAAAATAGCGACCAGCCACATCATAAGTACCAATTAAGCTTGTGATTGCATCCCGCATAAAATTGTTCTCCCAAGTTTTTTTCTGATATTTAATATTTTAAACAGGGGTGCGATCGCACTTGTTATAAATTTGTGTAACGTTGAAGCTTTATTTCGCCCTTCTCTACCGATTTTAAGCCAAAAATGCGATCGCTCGTCACCTGGTTAAACACAAACAAGCGACATTTAATCCCAAGTCTAACCAATCAAAACAGAATTTTGTATAATAAGCTACAATCCTGCCCCAAGGTCTTTAAGATGATCTAGAGGTGGCATAATTAATTCTTGTCTGCAACAGCAGTAAAGAAAAATATCATTATAAATTTGAGTGCATCGGCTAAACAAGGAGTTATCAATGGCTGAAACCCCCCAAGAAGTCTTGAAGATGATTCAAGATCATAACATCGAGCTAATCGATCTAAAATTTGTTGATATGCTGGGTATTTGGCAGCACTGCACTTTCCACCGCAGCCTAATTGATGAGGACTCTTTTACCGATGGTGTTGCTTTCGATGGCTCTAGTATTCGGGGTTGGAAAGCAATCAACAATTCGGACATGGCAATGCGACCCGACCCAACCACAGCTTGGATCGATCCATTTATGGAAGTGCCAACTTTAAGCATGATTTGTACGATTGTAGAACCTCGTACCGGGGAATTATATGATCGCGATCCTCGCTCTATTGCTCAAAAAGCTATTGATTACCTTATCTCTACGGGCATTGGCGATACAGTTTTTTGCGGCCCAGAACCAGAGTTTTTTATCTTTGACGATGCTCGTTTCGACCAAACCGGACACGAAGGCTATTACTTTATAGATTCGGTAGAAGGCGGCTGGAATGCTGGGAGACAAGAACCTGGCGGCAACTTAGGTTACAAAATCGCCAACAAAGGCGGATACTTCCCCGTTTCGCCCACCGACACCTTGCAAGACATTCGTTCAGAAATGTTGCTAACAATGGGCAAGTGAGGCGTACCAATTGAAAAACATCACCACGAAGTAGCCTCTGGCGGACAGTGCGAACTAGGGATTCGGTTTGCGCCCTTGGTTGCTGCGGCTGACTATGTAATGACTTATAAGTACATTGTCAAAAACGTTGCTAAAAAATATGGTAAAACGGCAACATTCATGCCCAAGCCCATGTATGGTGACAACGGTACAGGAATGCACACCCATATGTCTATTTGGAAAGATGGACAACCTTTATTTGGCGGCGATAAGTACGCCAAACTAAGTCAGATGGCGTTGCATTTTATTGGTGGATTAATTAAGCACGCGCCTTCAATCCTGGCTTTTACTAACCCTAGTATCAACTCTTATAAGCGATTAGTACCGGGTTACGAAGCTCCAGTAAACCTAGCTTATTCTCAAGGTAATCGTTCTGCTTCGATTCGGATTCCTCTATCGGGCGACAATCCTAAAGCAAAGCGCTTAGAATTTCGTTGTCCCGATCCTAGCTGCAACCCCTACTTAGCGTTTTCAGCGATGTTGTGTGCGGGTATAAATGGAATCAAAAATCAAATCGATCCGGGGGAACCATTGGATGTAGATATTTACGAACTTAGTCCTGAAGAATTAAGTAAAGTACCTTCTACACCTGGATCTTTGGAAGCAGCTTTAGAAAGCTTGGAGCATAATCACGACTTTTTAACAGAAAGTGGCGTTTTCTCGGAAGACTTCATTCAAAATTGGATTACTTACAAACTCGATAAAGAAGTCAATCCGATGCGCTTGCGTCCTCACCCTTACGAGTTTTCGCTTTATTACGATTGCTAAAAAGTAAGTAGACGCTCGGTAAACATACCTAACAGTTTGATCCCCCCTTAAAAAAGGGGGAAAATATCTTAATTGAAAAGGGGATCTAAATAATTAGTTAGCAAAAAAACTTTAGGCGGCGTTTTTTAATTCTTCTTTGAGCATTTTTTGATAAACTTTGGGCAAACGTCCAGTTAAAGAATTATCTTCTATCCCGTAGCCTAAACTTGTCCAAGTTCCCGAAAGTAGCTTTTGTACTCTATTTAGTTTGCCTTGCTGTAATAGCTGCGACAAGTCTTCACCCCAAAATTGGCGATCGCTCAACCAAGCATAAACTACCGCATCTTGATACTCTGGCTCAAAGCTATAAGATTGCCAAAACATGATTCCTGGCGGCTGGGGATGGTATAACGCCGCCTTTTCGTACCAAGTAATATTAATCATCTGATAGCGTCCCGCCGCCGTCGAGCAGTTGCCCTTATTCGGGCCAGAAACAATCGTAATACATCGCTCTGGATGACGGCTCAAGTCGTCAATTTGTCCGCCACCATACAAAATTGAGTAAGGTTTGGGATCGTTTGCCTCACTAGCTGAAATCGTGCGCATCAAGGCTCGAATATAAGGATCGCCCCCTTTCATTTCTAAAGGGGGTAAGTAGCCCAAATTAGGATGGAGGCGCAATTTTTCTGGTTGTGGAGGTAAATTATGCAGCAATAAAGTTAACACCATTAAAGCGATGCTAACTGGAATAATTTTTTTTAGAGCAATTGCCGAAACTTGCTGGCTAAAAGTAGTCTTTGGGAGTGAAAAACGCGCCAATTTGCCATCCTCAAGATTGTAACTAAGCTACACCTATAAATAGCTGCTCAAAACTCTGTTTTGGTGCTTCTTCCTTCGCCACAATTTCCACGATTTTATTGCGTGAAGTCGATTGCGATAGCGCTTCGACACAGACTTGCGCTACTTTAGTACGAGGAATGCTGCCCTCAAACAGCGTATCTGCTGAAGACATGACAACGGAACTATTATTGTCTTCATTTTTCAAACCACCAGGACGCACAATGGTGTAAACAAGTCCGCTTTTTTGAATATACTCCTCAGCCTGCTTCTTCCACACCAAAATCAACCAAAACAAATTTAGGGGATGAAATAGCCTAGATACACATAAAGAAGATACAAACACAAAATGCTCAATTCCTTTAGTTTTAGCTACATCGACCAAATTTTTAGTTCCTTGATAATCCACTTTATAAGGACTGGAGGGGTCGAAACTTGGTTTAGCACCTGTCGCACACAAAATTACCGTACTATCACCTATAGCTTCGCGCAAAGTCTCTGGTTTTAACACATCGCCAACTACCAACTGGACAGAATCTGGCAAAATAGCCTTAGCTTGCTCTAAGTCCCTAACCATAGCCCGGACAGGAATATTTCGCTCTACTAATTCCTTAACTATCCGCCGCCCAGTTTCGCCTGTTGCCCCTGCTACAAATGCTTTCATCTCAAAATGCCTACACTATAAATAAATTTTCAACCTTTCTATTTCCCTATTGTAGATTTACTGAATAAAACCTTAAAGTTTTTAGATTTCATGAAGATGTTAGCTGCGAGTGAAATATTGCCTTCAATTGTGGGAATTATAAATTTAGAGCCAAGCACCGTCACACAATAATCAAGCTTATGTTGTCACAACACGAATTTCAATCTAGAGAATCCGTTACAGTTTGGGAAGGAGCAATGTCACAAGGGGATGGGGAGGTATTAGCACCAACTTCAATGCGCTTTTCCGGTCAATTTGCTGAGTGCATGGAAATGTACGCCCCAGCCCCTATAGTGGCGGAATATCTCAATACTCATCAAGAGTGGTTTTGTCGTTGCGCTCAACCTATGAAGGTAGAATCACTGTCTGTCAATGGTTATGCTTTGGCAATTGGTCGCTTTGGCGCTTTTGGTTACGATGTTGAGCCAAAAGTTGGTTTAGAGCTTTTACCCCCCGATAATGGCGT
>CAJQOK010000132.1 GCA_905479905.1 uncultured Aliterella sp. | reverse complement strand
TAGCTGACCAACCCGTTGTAGAGACAAAAGCGCCTGTACCTCAGCTATTGGAAATGGAAGCAAACATTGCCCACTTTGACTTGGATACTATGCAACAAACCCATCGTCCCGGCACACCATCGGGCTTTGCTTGTCCTGAATGTAGCGGTGTATTGTGGGAATTGCAAGAAGGCAAGCTGGTTCGTTTTCGCTGTCGTACAGGTCATGCTTACTCAATTAATAGCTTACTAGCCGAACAGACTGACGCTTTAGAAGTAGCTTTATGGAGCGCCTTGAGGGCGTTAGAAGAAAAAGCCGCCCTCACCGATCGCATGGCTAAACGCGCCCAAACCAACAATCAAAATATCTCAGCCCAACGTTTTCAAACCCAAGCCCAAGACAGCCAACAAAGTGCAGTGCTTGTCCGCCAGATGCTTTTAAAGTCTGATAGTAGCGAAGAATTGGCTGTTGTCAACGGTCAATTATTAGAGAAGCAAAATTTAGTAAGCTCAGTTTCTCCCCCAGAATATGCCAACCATACTAATACGCACGTAATCGCGATCGCCCTGACTTTCGATACCAATGGTCTAAAAGAAGTTTTAGCCCAGTTAAAGGGCATTGAAAGTGCCGCGATTATTGTAGCCCAACAAGGCTTGAGCCAAGATCAGGAGTTAGTAGCTACCTTTAATAGTTATACTAGCTTCAACGTCAAGTTCGCAGAATCAGGAGATATATTGCGATCGGGGACAGTTTACATTGCCCCTGAAAATCACCATGTATTAGTTAATCCTGACGGGAGTTTGACATTGTTGCCGTCTAAATTAGTGCATTTTGCAACTCCATCGGCTGACTTGTTGTTTGAATCTGTCGCTGGAAGCTTTCGAGAAAAAGCAATCGCTTTAATACTTAATCCCACAGGCAAAGATGGCATCATGGGTCTAAGGGCAATTCGGGAAACCGGAGGTTATGTGATCGCCGTTCAAGGAGAAGAAACAATAATGCCAGAGTATGTTGACAGCGCTCAAGTATTGTCATTATCAGAAGTCGCTCAAACTTTAGTTAATTTAATAAAAATTAACTGAATAACAAAAAGGCAAAAATAAAAAATATTTCTCTTTTCCTGCCTTTAAAATAAAGACCTACAAAACTTTTGTAGCCACAAAGATATTTTTGCAGGGGTTCGGGCGGTAATTTGTCAATGGAGGCTGCTAACAAAACCCCTAAGTCCTGGTTTTTATTCAACAAATCCTCATGAATACCCCAGAAATAGACCCCGAATTTGAAGCATTGCTTGACTACATCAAACACAATCGTGGGTTTGACTTCACAGGCTACAAACGTCCCAGCTTAATACGTCGCGTCCAGATTCGGATGCAAAATGCCGAGATTCAAACCTACGGCGACTACACCGATTATTTAGAAGTACATCCCGAAGAATTTTCCCACCTATTCAACACAATTTTAATCAACGTTACTTCATTTTTTCGCGATCGCGCGGTGTGGGAGTATTTAGAAAAAGAAGTAGTTCCCAAAATTGTAGCGCGCAAAATATCCACAGACCGCATCCGCGTATGGTGTGCAGGGTGCGCTTCGGGGCAAGAAGCCTATACCCTAGCAATGGTACTCGCCGAAGTTTTGGGGCTTGAGGAGTTCCACCAAAAAGTAAAAATTTATGCTACCAATGTAGACGAAATAGCCCTCCATCAAGCGCGCCTAGCTACCTACAACGCCAAAGGAGTAGAAGGCATACCTATACCCTTGTTAGAGCGATACTTTAATCACAACAATGGCTCTTATACTTTTTGCCCAGATTTGCGCCGCTCGGTAATTTTTGGTCGTCATGACTTGCTTCAAGATCCGCCGATTTCGCGCATCGATCTATTATCTTGTCGCAATACATTAATGTATTTTAATGCCGAAACTCAAGCAAAAATTATCTCTCGGTTTCATTTTGCCCTCAATGAAGGCAGTTTTTTAGTATTAGGCAAAGCCGAGCTATTGCTTACTTCTAACACTTCTTTCGTGCCGTTAAGCTTGAAACAGCGAATATTTATCAAAACTGGTCTAGACCGTAGCCGGGAATATTTTACGGGGAGCAATCATGACAAGGCTCAAGACACCAATTTTGTAGCTAACGACAGTCTTTTGCGCGATGCGGTTTTTGATATTGGTAACTACGCTCAAATAGTTGTCAATATTAATGGTCTATTGATTTTAGCCAACGAGCAAGCACGACTGTTATTTAAACTTAATTCAAAAGATATTAACCGCCCTCTGCAAGAATTGGAGGTTTCTTACCGCCCGGTAGAAGTGCGATCGCCTATCGACCAAGTTATTAGTACCCATCGTGCTACTGCTATTAGTAGCATTGGCTGGGCGATTTCTAATGGCGACTTTAACTACTTTGATGTCCAAATTACTCCCCTTTACGACTCCCGCCAAAACTTGCTAGGAGTTAGTGTCGTCTTTGTCGAAGTTAGCCGCTATAAAAAGCTGCAAGAAGAAATTGAAAACGCCAACCAAGAATTGGAGATGGCTTACGAGCAATTGCAGTCTACTAACGAAGAATTAGAAACAACTAATGAAGAATTACAATCTGCTAATGAAGAATTAGAGACAACTAATGAAGAATTGCAATCTACCAATGAAGAATTAGAGACAATGAACGAAGAATTGCAATCTTCTAACGAAGAATTGCAGACAATCAACGCAGAGTTGCGTTTGCGAAGTGAAGAACTCAATCAAGCTAATGGCTTTTTAGAGGCAATTTTTAATAGTTTGATGGGTGGAGTTGCAGTTTTAAATCGAGAATCAATAATTCAAATTTGGAACGATAAAAGTGAAGATTTGTGGGGGTTGCGGAGTCAAGAAGTTGTGGGACAGCACTTTATGAATTTAGATATTGGTTTGCCCGTTGAGCAATTGCGCCAGCCAATTCGTGACTGTTTAAGTGGAGATATCAAAACTGTAGAACTAAGCTTAACCACCGTTAACCGTCGTGGTAGAACATTTCAGGCTAAAGTTACCTGTAGTTCTTTGGTGGGTAAATTGGATAAAATTCGCGGCGTGATTGTTTTGGTTGAAGAAATGGATACACCAAAATAGCAAAATGTTAAAGTTATTACTTTTGAATCATTCGTAGGTAAGAAATAATATATAAACCCTGAAGTAGATTACAAAATAATTATATAGCTTACTATTTAAATAAATACAACTATAAAAAATTCTATCGAAATTAACCTTTTTCCCTGCAACACCTAACGGTGACACTAAACAATAATTTTAGTAATCAAGTTTAAGGTCTGTGAAAACAATGGACAACTTAGATGAGTTTGGGCGAAAGCTCAACGTAGTACGCGATCGCGCCGCAAAATTGCAAAATCAACATTATCAATCACTTAGCCCGCCGCAACCAATAACCTTCCAAGCTTTGGCAGAATTAGAAACGGCTTTAGAAGAACTGCACGTAGCGGAAGAAGAAATGAGGGTGCAAAACGACCAACTAGAAGTCGCAAACCTCCAAATTAGAGCCGAAAATCGACGCTATCATGACTTATTTGAATTTGCTCCCGATGGCTACTTAGTGACCGATAGTGCAGGACTCATCCGAGAAATTAACTACGCGGCGGCAAGGTTACTCAATGGGTCTCAAAGTTATTTAACTGGCAAACCAATAACTAATTATATTGAATTAAATGAGCGTCGAGCTTTTCGCACTCGGTTGAATCAACTGCACGATACTGATAGAGTGACAGAATGGGAAGTAAGGATTAGTCCGCGCCTTGCTGCTACAATTGATGCCTCTTTAACCGTAGCAATTATCCGCGACAATCAAAATAGAGCAACAGGTCTGCGCTGGCTAATGCGTGACATTACAGCACGTAAAAAAGCCGAAGAAACTCTGCGTAAAGTTCAGTTGCAGAATTTACAACTCCAAGAAAATGCGCGGTTAAAATCCCATTTTTTGGCGATTATGTCTCATGAACTGCGTACACCCATGAATGCAATTGTCGGGTTTTCTCAACTACTACTGCGTCAAAAATGTTCACCTCTTGCCGAAAATCAAGAAAACATGGTAAAGAGAATTTTTAGTAATGGCAAGCATTTACTAAAGTTAATTGAGGATATACTTCAAGCTGCCAAAATCGAGGCTGATAGCTTAGAACTTATCCCGCAAAACTTTAACGTGGTTGAACTGATAAATGAAATTAAGGGTGAGTACGATTCCTTAGTAAAGCAAAAAAACTTAGATTTTGATGTACACTTAGACTTAGCTAACCCGATCGCTATCAATGATAGCGATCGCTTACGTCAAGTATTAGTCAACTTGTTATCTAACGCTATTAAATTTACCGATGTTGGCGGCGTAAAAATAAAAGCGTGGGAGTTGCCTTTAGACCAAATAGCGATTTCTATTAGCGATACAGGGATGGGGATCGCTGAGGAAAATATTAAAGATATTT
>CAJQOK010000131.1 GCA_905479905.1 uncultured Aliterella sp. | reverse complement strand
CCAAGGGATAAGGAAATAGCAGAAATCTGTCCTTTCTCATTCCCCCAACGAAGTTATCGTACAGTTTTCAAGCTCTCAACACTCTTGCTAAATAAGTCCGTAAAGATACTCATTACCGTGCGACTCCGCACCTTAATATTGGCATTAACACTCATCCCCGACTGAAGTTGCACTTTGCGCCCATTAATTAGCAAAAACTGGTTTTGCAACTTTACCTTAGCCGGAAACCGATAAAAAGGATGAATCTGGTCAGGCGGTAAAGCATCGTCGCCAATCCACATCAACCTCCCTTTAACATCACCAAACTCACTAAACGGGAACGAATCAATCCGCACGTCTACATCCATCCCTCGCTTGACAAACCCAATATCGCGGTTAGTAATGAATACCTTGGCAGTCATCGCATCATTTGGCACAATCTTCAAAATGGGCTGACTAGCATTAGCTACAAAGCCAGGATTTGAGACACGCATATCAAATATTGTCCCGTCACTAGGAGCGGTAATTTGCTCGTAGCGCAACTGAAGTTGAGCGGTGCTTATTTGACTATCAATCTCTGATAGTCGCTTATTATTTTCAACTATCGCCTTAGTCAGTTGACTGTCAATTTCGGCGATGCTTTGCTCGTTTGTGCCAATGAAGTTAAGCCACTGCTGGCGCGATAAATCTGTAGCATTTTGCGTCTGGGATTTAGCTTGAGAAATGGCTAACTTTAGCCGCGCCTGTTCGGAAACTAACCCCTTTGCCTCTGCCGTTGCTACTTGTACTTCTTGCTGCTGCTTGAGCAATTGAATCCTTGATATTGCTCCCGTAGTGGCTAGAGGCATAATGTCCGTTAAAATGCCTTGGTTGAGTTTTAAGGTTTGTTTGAGACTTTCAAGCTTGATATCTGTTTGTTCTAAGTAACGGGTTAATTGGTCGGTTTCCAAACGGGCGGCATTAACGCGAGAAGATAGTTCTGCCTGATTTGACTGCCAGCGTTCAAGTTGGGAATCTGTCAAGTTAGTCGGCTTTCCACCTCTGGAAAGTGCTTTGTATAATTGATTCTCCGCCACTAAGTTAGCGCGGCTTTTGGTTAGAGAGACTAACTCTAAAGGTAGCTTTAACTGGAGCTTTTTAAGTTCGATTGCCTTTGCCGAGGGCTTATTACCCATAGCCTCCGTATAAAACTGGTTTTCCTGGAGCAAAGAGGTGCGAATCTGTTGCAAAGAGGCATTTTGAGCAATGGCAGCAGTCGGATCTAGACTTAGCAGGCGATCGCCTTTTTTAACTTTTTGCCCGTCATCAACATAAATAGCTTTAACTACACCATTAACAGGCGACTGTACAACTTTTACTGTACCCATTGGTTCAAGCAAGCCTGTGGCTGGGATAGCTTCCTCGATTTTAGCGATGCACGCCCAAACGATCCCTCCTGTAGCTACTGCCATCAATAGCCACAAAATCCAATGCGACCAACTCGACGACTGAGTAAGCAGAACTGGTGCTTCAAAGGAAGAAAGAGTTGGAGTGCGAGGAGGTAAAGGCTTGACCCCACTGCCGCCATATCCCATATCTTCTTGTTTTAAGTCTTTAAGTAATGACTCTAACTTAATACTACTTCCCTTACTGTTGCTACCATTCTCGTTGCCATTATTTGTAATCATCAGTTTTGTAAGATAAATGAGCTTGAATATTTGTTTAAATGTTTTTCCCTGCTTTAAGCACTGACTGCTTCTTGCTGCTGATACAGACAGAAATAACGTCCTTTCATTGCCATTAATTCCAGGTGAGTTCCCTGTTCTACTACCGTTCCCGCATCCATCATCACAATCACATCGGCGTGGCGAATTGTTGCCAGGCGGTGAGTAATAAAAAATACCGTCACTTCCTTGAACGCTTCAGCTAAGTTCAAACACACTTGACGCTCGGTATGATAGTCCAGGGCGCTAGTTGCTTCGTCTAATACTAGCAGGCTAGGATTTTGGAGAATGGTACGTGCGATCGCAATTCGTTGTCTTTGTCCTCCAGAAAGCGCCGAACCCCTTTCCCCGACGCGAGAGTTGTATCCATTGGGCAAAGTCATAATAAAGTCGTGGGCAAAGGCAATTTGAGCCGCCGTAACGATCTCCTCAGAGGTAGCATCGGGGTTAGTAAGGGCAATATTCTCTTGCACTGTGCCATCGAATAATAAAGTGTCTTGCAGCACTACGCCGATTTGACTACGTAAGGAATAAAGTTCTACTTTGCTAATGTCGTAGCCATCGATGAGAATTCTCCCCGAATCAAGTTCGTACAATCGTGGTAAGAGCTTAGTAAGCGTACTTTTTCCCGCTCCACTAGCGCCTACGACTCCAACGAATGTACCGGGGGCAATGTCAAGATTGACATTATTTAGCTGCATCTCCCCGCTCGGAGCAAAACGAAAAGATACCGAGTCATACTTGACAAGACCCTTAATTTCCGGCATCGGAATATTGCCAGCGCCTGCTACTTCTATTTCTGTGGGAGTATCGAGAATGTCGCTGAGGCGTTCTAGAGATAAAGCTGTTTCTTGGAAGTTTTGCCACAGTTGAATTAACCGCAACAGGGGGCTTGTGGTGTATCCGGCAATAATGCGAAAGGCGATTAGTTGTCCTAAAGTTAACTTACCCTGTAATACTAAGTACGCTCCTACCCATAGCAGCAGCAATCCTGATAGCTTGCCCAGGAAATTACTAATTGAGCCTGCGGTAGTAGAAGTTAAAGCGCTCTTAAATCCAGCGCTGACGTAACGGGCATAACGCGATTGCCATTGCCAGCGCGCTTTTAGTTCGATGTTTTGCGCCTTGACTGTTTGAATCCCTGAAACTACTTCTACTAAATAGGACTGAGTTTCGGCGTTACGTTCTGCTTTGGTACGTGACTGATTTCTAACTATGGGTGCAGCTATTAGAGTTAGCAAAGCAAATAAAGGTACGGTAGCTAGAGCAACAACTGTCAGCAGAGGACTGTAGACGATCATCACGACAATGTAAATGACTGAGAA
>CAJQOK010000130.1 GCA_905479905.1 uncultured Aliterella sp. | reverse complement strand
TGACTGAGAATACCGCATCTAGCACTACTGTTAAAGCTGTACTTGTAAGGAATTGGCGAATATTCTCTAGTTCCCCGACGCGAGTGGCAAGTTCCCCTACTGGACGGCGTTCAAAGTAACGCAGTGGCAAGCGCAGTAAATGATCGATAACTTGCGCGCCTAATGCTAAATCGATGCGGTTGGTAGTATCTACAAATAAATTAGTGCGGATTGATGTAATTACAGCTTCAAATATGGCAATGACTACTAAAAAAATGCCCAAGACATTCAGCGTTTCAATACTGTTTTGAACTAGAACTTTATCAATAATAACTTGAGTCATTAAGGGATTAGCTAGACCAAACAGTTGCACGAAAAATGAAGCAATTAATACTTCTATCAGCACCTTACGGTAGCGAATTATTGAAGGGACGAACCAGGAAATGCCAAAGCGTCGAGTAGGAGTGTCAGAAGTTTGTTGTAATAGCAAAACTTGTCCTGTTTCGCCCCAAGCCTCAATAAAGGCGCTAGGCTTCATGCGCCGAATGCCACTAGAGGGGATGGCTAAAACTATCTCCACCTCATTAGCAGAATAAAGCAAAGCAAAAGTATCTTGCCAAGGGAGCATCGCTGGAGTTGGAATCCGACTAATGGCAACGGCGGGCATTTCCAGAAGTTGGGACTTCAAGCTCATTAATTGGGCGACTGCACCGCATAGTTGCAAGGAAATACCGCCCGTGCGCTCAAAGGAGTTTGCTAAAGTTCGACGCAGTACGTCGCGGCGAAAAGGCATTCCCAGGTGTTGAGCTAACATTTGGAAGACGGCAAGGGTGGCATCGACGGGCCCAGAACCACCGACGAAAGGGTATTTTGTTGTTTTGGTTTGGTTAGTAGTAACGTTGTGGGCAATTGGGCGAAAGGGAGCGTAGGGAATCTCTACGGGCGCAGTAGTAGTTTCTGGGACAACAATGGCTGTAGTAGGTGCAATGTCAGTAACATTGTGCGATCGCAAACCAATTAACCGCCCATTGCCAGAACCCACTACCTTGATATAGTCTCGCTCGTTCGTTGCAAGTAAGACTTCGCCTACATTAAAGTTAGTTACTCCACTACTTACCAACCACACTAAATTAGGGTCTAAAGAATACAACGGAGTTTTACCAGGAGGCAGATTGAGAATCGTTGCTTCCTTGTGAGCATTAATTGCTAAGTCTTTGAGGTTTGTTTGTCCTTTGGCTTGACGTTGCATTTCTAACCCAAGCAAGTCAAATACTTCTACTAAATGGCACTGGTTGATAAAGTTATCCGCAAACTGAGAATTTTGCTTTAGCAGTTCTAAAAAGTCGGGAATCGGCAGAGTTAGGCAGATTGTCTCGTTCGATGCGATCGCACTTTCACACGCTACTCCTCGTAGTACGCTTACCCAACCAAGGATTGACCCCGGTTGCAGTAATCCCAAAGTAGTAGGAGTGGTTGCCCCTGGAGGATAAGCAAGCAGTCGTGCTTGTCCCGAATACAGAATTGCAATCATTGACGGCATGGTTTCCCGTACCGTAATTGCTTGACCCATGCGGTAGCGCAAGGGTTGTAAGGCTTGGCACAAATGCGATCGCACCTGGAATGAGAGCCTGTTAAATGGCTCAGTTGTGGCCAAGAATTCTTGAAGTCCAACGGCAGTATAAGTCATACAGCCTCCGATACGGCGGGAAGTTGAATAGATTTCGTCTTGAGGTCGGTTAATGGAGTTGGGGTAAAGGGTAAAGGTTGAGACTTTTCCTTTAAATTTTGAAGCTCAACCATTCCCCCAATTTCTTGCTGCACTCGCTCTTGTATCCAGCCCTCAAATAACCCATTAAGTAATTGCTGGCGCATTACGTCGTCCAATACGGCGGGAATAAACTTCTCTAGGCGCACAATGACGAACCATTCGCCTACCTGGATGGGCGACCACAATTGTCCTGGCTTAGAAATTGATAGGATTTTGGCTAATGTTGGATGAGGCTTACTCAGTTCTATTGGGCCAAGCAATCCGCCTGTTTGAGTTTCTGTCCCTTGTGAATACTCGCGGGCTAATTCGGCAAAGGTTTGTTCATTAGACTCAATGCGAAAGTATAATTCGGTAGCTACTTCTCGCTCAGTAGTACGCAGCAACGAATATACAACTTTATCTAGTTTTGATTTGTGGGTAAGGAAGTAAGACTCTAATTTTGCGCCCCAAGTAGCAGCTTTGAATACCTCAATTCTCATCTCTCGTTTGGCAAAGTCTTCTACTTGCTCATTTGTCATGCCAGAACGCTCTCCCCAAAAGGAACGTCCTTCTAAGCTAGTCAATTGATGTTTTTCGTCAAACTGCTTAAGAGCGTTGACTTCATCCAAATCGCTGAGTTCTATTGAGGCAATAGCTTGGTCAACAAGAAGTTCGCGCCACAAAAGAGGCAGCATTTGATATCTTGCCAACAAGGTTGGGATTTCTGCCTCTGTAATTATGCGGTTACCGACTTGGATGACTTTCTTCATGTTGAGCATGCAAGTAAAGTTAGAGATAGGTGGTTTTGAATAGGTAAGGATATAGGTATATCTAAAAAGAGCTATGTCAGCAAATATCAACTACTGTCCAGTTTGTGGTTTTAATTGGATAGTTAGGAACGGACTTATTCACAATGTCAATCAAAATTTTAAGTATCAACATTGTAATAAGTAGTTTGTTCTCAGTCCATAAAATAAAGTGATTTTCAATAAGACTAAAGACTCATCCCAAATTTTGTTTTGTTATACTACTTATTGCGATCGCCTAATAGCCTGCGGATTCCCGCCTCCGTGAGAATGACATGGTAGTTTATAAGTAGGTTTTTAAAGGCGGACTTAAGTATTAATAGACAATTTGCTACTGAAGAAACTACCTACTGTGGAGATTGCGGAAATTACTGGTGTATTACACTAACCTAGCGTAAACTTACGTCAATAACTTGTATAATTAGTTCAAACTCTTGAATGTATAGAAAACCGATAAAACCCCGAATTTTTTAAATCCAGCTTTCCAGCTTCCTGATTACTTCTGCAAAATTACCGATTCTCTGCTACGAGTTGGCACTTTCTAGGTTTCCTAACCTGAATTACTAATAAACCCCCAAAAATTAATCAATTACAGTTAATAAAGTACCGACTCTAGTTGGAGTCGGTACTAAATAGCAATAGTAAAACTCGACTATCCTACTAAATGATCACAAAAGCTAAAACCCATGCCTCGTAATATTTACAGGATACTTTGCCCTATATGACAGCTTCCGTAACCCTACCCCTATTAGCAGATTAGCTCCGAAAACTATAAGTTTGTGTTTTAGGCGAAGGTAGAGAAGTCATAATTCGGGTTGTTGTAGCCTGGATTGGACATAGCAGATGCCGCCAAATCGGGACTACTGAGTAAAGTATTGACATCAGTGCCAATCCCCGCTCCAGGTGTGCTACTACCAAGGGATACCAGATTGTCAGTAGAGAAGCTCCAACCTTCGTTACCAATAAGTGTTTTGCCATCACCACTAGCTTCAATCCGATTCCCAAGTAGACTACTGTTACTAACATCGGCAGTGTTGCCACTACCTAAAATGTTGTTGTTACTACCAGTAGGTCTGTTAGCATTGCCTGTAATATCGTTGTCGTTGCCTAAACCCCAATTGCCGTTACCGTTGGTGGTGTTGCCACTGCCAAAATTCCAGTTGCCATTCCCCTCAATTGTGCCATCACTACTATATAACCAGTTGCCATTACCACTGGTTGTATTGCCATCGCTAAAGTTCCAGTTACCATTCCCCTCAACGGTGTTGTTACTACCGGATAACCAGTTGCCATTCCCATCAACAGTGTTGCCACTCGCATCTGCACCGTCTATGCTCTGAACATCAAGTATCCAGTTGTCGCTGTTATAAGGTACAGGTAGACCGTTGCCAGTTTCGGGTAGATTGCTAGCAGTTTCAGCCGAGGGGGGAGTCTCACCAAACGGCAAGTTACCGGAGACGTTTTCACTACTAGCAGTAGAGGTTCCGCCACCAGCGAAGGGGTTGCCGTCACCACTAGAAGAACTGTCACCGCCAATAACTCCAACTAATTGATTGAAGGGGTTGTTACCATCAGTCAAGCTGCGCTCATCCAGGGGTCGCTCGTATTGATAATTGCTGTCACTATTAGATGCGCCACCTGCAAAGGGATTGCCACCAATAGAAGTA
>CAJQOK010000129.1 GCA_905479905.1 uncultured Aliterella sp. | reverse complement strand
AGGAAGTTAACATTCTTTCTGTATTTGCTCCCATATCGGCAAATCTTCCGGTCGATCTACGTCGGCTAAAGGTGGTAAATAAGCAGTGGTTAAGTTAAGACTTTGGGCAACTGCTACGGTTTGGGAAAATACTTGAGCGCTACCCCAACTAATTTCTGTAAACAACTCTGGGATAAATCTACTCAACCCAATTAAATAATAACCCCCGTCTATTGCCGCACCTAGAACTAAATCGCTACCCAATTGCAATTAGGTAGCGATTTAGTTCTAGGTGCGGCAATAGACGGGGGTTATTATTTAATTGGTTTGAGTAGATTTATCCCAGAGTTATTTACAGAAATTAGTTGGGGTAGCGCTCAAGTATTTTCCCAAACCGTAGCAGTTGCCCAAAGTCTTAACTTAACCACTGCTTATTTACCACCTTTAGCCGACGTAGATCGCCCGGAAGATTTGCCGATATGGGAGCAAATACAGAAAGAATGTTAACTTCCTGGGCGGGTTTTCTACGGTACGATAGAATCGCTCAGTCCTACGCTAGTTATCCTCATGTCGGCAACCTTGATTACGGTCGAAACTACTACTCAGCTTACAGACGATCTGATTATTCAGCCCCCCGCGTCGGGAATAGCTTTACAAGGTCAAATTGAAGTTCCCGGCGATAAATCCATCTCTCACCGGGCTTTAATGTTAGGAGCGATTTCCCAAGGTGAAACCCAAATTCAAGGTTTGCTTTTAGGCGAAGATCCCCGTAGTACCGCCGAATGCTTCCGGGCGATGGGTGCAGAGATTTCTGAATTAAATACCCAAATGGTGAGCGTTAAAGGCATCGGTTTAGGGCAACTCAAAGAGCCTGTAGATATCTTAAATGCGGGTAATTCTGGTACTACTTTAAGACTCATGCTAGGGCTACTAGCATCGCACCCAGGGCGGCTATTTACGGTTACAGGAGATAGTTCTTTGCGATCGCGTCCCATGTCTCGTGTAGTGAAGCCTTTGCAGCAAATGGGCGCTCATATTTGGGGACGCTCTAACGGAACTTTAGCGCCTTTAGCAGTCCTTGGACAAAGTTTGAAACCTATTCATTATCAATCCCCCATTGCTTCGGCTCAAGTTAAATCTTGCATTCTTTTAGCAGGATTAATGACCGAGGGACAAACAACAATAACTGAGCCTTCGGTGTCACGCGATCACAGCGAACGAATGTTGCAAGCTTTTGGGGCGCAACTTACCACCGATCCTGATAGTAAAAGCGTGACAATAACAGGTGGTGCGACTCTACAAGGACAAAAAGTAATTGTTCCTGGTGATATTAGTTCGGCGGCTTTTTGGCTAGTCGCAGGTTCAATTGTCCCCGGTTCAGAAATAGTAATTGAAAATGTTGGCGTTAATCCGACTCGCACCGGGGTTTTAGATGCTTTAGAAATGATGGGCGCAGATATAACTCTCGAAAATCAGCGTGTGGTAGCTGGGGAACCTGTAGCCGATATCCGCGTAAAAGCAAGCTCTTTACATGGTTGTACAATTTCTGGTGACTTAATTCCCCGATTAATTGATGAAATTCCGGTACTTGCTGTAGCCGCCATTTTTGCATCGGGAACGACGATTATTAAGGATGCGGAAGAATTAAGAGTAAAGGAAAGCGATCGCATTACAGTAATGGCAAATCAGTTAAATAAAATGGGGGCAAAAATTACCGAATTAACCGACGGGATGGAAATTACTGGCGGTACTCCTTTAACTGGGACAGAGGTTGAAAGTCATAGCGATCATCGAATTACTATGAGTTTAGCTGTCGCCGCTCTCAATGCTCAAGGCAAAACTACTATTCACGGTGCGGAATCGGCTTCAATTTCTTACCCTACTTTTGTTGCTACTCTCAAACAAGTCTGCGGAATTAACTAAACAATGGATGTAATACCAGCAATTGATTTACTCAACGGTGCGTGCGTGCGGTTGTATCAGGGAGATTATGAGCGATCGCAAGTTTTTAACGACAACCCCGTAGAAGTGGCTTTGCAGTGGGCAAAACAAGGCGCTAAATTGCTGCATCTTGTAGACTTAGACGGCGCAAAAACTGGGCAATTAGTCAATCATCAAGCGATCGCTCAAATTGTCCAAGCTGTACCGATTCAAGTTCAAGTTGGCGGGGGTTTGCGCGATTTTTCCAGCGTCGAGCGCTTATTAAATTTGGGTGTACATAGAGTCATTTTAGGTACTGTGGCGGTAGAAAACCCCAAACTTGTAGCTGATTTATGCCAAGCCTTTCCAGCGCAAATTGTGGTGGGGATAGATGCGCGTAATGGTAAAGTTGCAACTCGTGGCTGGTTAGAAACTTCCGAAGTTTTAGCTACTGATTTAGCCCAGCAGATGCAAGAATCAGGAGCAGCGACCATTATTTATACAGATATTCACCGCGATGGTACGTTGCAAGGCCCAAACTTAGCAGCATTACGCGAACTAGCCGCCGCTATCACTATTCCTATTATTGCTTCTGGTGGCGTTAGCTCTATCACTGACCTTTTAAGCTTACTAGCCCTAGAACCTTCCGGCGTAAGTGGGGTAATTATTGGTCGTGCCTTATATACTGGCGATATTGAGCTTACAGATGCAATTAGAGCAATTTCCCAAGGACGTTGGCAAGATGTCCCGCCAGACATCGGTTCTTCAGCGTGGGTGTAAAATTTGTTAAGCCTCCCTGGTTGGGCTCGAACCAACGACTCTCCGCTTAGAAGGCGGATGCTCTATCCACTGAGCTACAAGGAGATGAATTGCTATTATACCAAATAAATAGAAGATTTTTCGATAATAGTTGGGATTTTGATTTGTGCGATCGCAATAAACCTTACTCTTAGCAGCAAAGTTTCCTATTTTAACAACCCTTAGAGAATAATTTAAAACTCTCTGTATTAGTGTCACATCCTGTAGATTTCTCTTAAAAAGGCGACTAATCCATATTTCCCCCCCCTTAAAAAGGGGGGTTAGGGGGGATCTCCCTACTACTTATTTTTCACTTGAGTTTTTGCCTGTTCTATAGCAATTTCTTTAACAGCTTGATAAGAATTAATATTTGCCGCTCCTTCAATAGCTTTTACTGCTAAGTCTTGAACTTGTTTAAGTGCTGACTCAAGCTGTTTTGCTAATCCTTGAATCCGCCCTTCTTGATTGTCGATAGTATATGCTAAAGATTCTAGTCTTTGCTCATAAAAACGCTTTTGCCCTTCCACATCCTTAGCATACAAGTCTGTTTTAATCTTCGCTTGATAATGAGCAATTCCTTTGCCTTCTTCGGTTGCTCTTTTAATGGCTAATTCTTTTTCTTTAGTAAAACTTTCTACCTTGCTTTTCGCCTCGGCAATTTGTTGTTCTTGTTCAGCGATTACTTTCTCTTTTTCCGTCCATTGTTTCTCTTGTACTTGTCTAAATTCTTCTAACTCATTATTTAGTCTGTTTTGCGTTTGCTCGTATTCATCGTTACTTAGTTTACGTTGCAATTCCAAATCATATTTATATTCTGCGGTTTCTCTTTGGGTTGTTTTATTACGCTCGTCGTTGCGTTCTTTACCTAAGCGTTTATGTTCCTCCTGTTCTCGCTCCCAAGCCTTTTTCTGTTCGAGAAACTCTTGAACTAATATTTCTTGTTTCTGACTAAGTTCTTCTACAAAAGTTTGAGCATTATTACCATAAGCTTTAAGCAAGTTATCTAAAGTATCGGGCGCGATTTCTAACTCGTGCAATTCTTCTAACTGCTTAATTTCTGTTGCAACAGCACTCCGCAATTCTTCTAAACTAGCAGCTTTTGTTGTCAGTTGTTCTGATAGTTCGCTAACAGCCGTACCAAATCCCATTTGAACTTTTGCTAGGCTTTCAATGGTATAATTCATTTTTTGCTGCACTGACTGAGACTGATTCATAACTTCTTTTTTTGCTGGTAATTCAGATTGTTCTTTTATTACTTTTACTTGCGAATTATTAACTAATTTCTCGACTTGAGCCTTGAGTTCTGTTTTCTCTTTCGCTAATTCATCAAATGCCTCTAAAAGCTCTGCTTTAGTGCTTTTAACGCTGGGTTTTTTAACTACCACAACTAATCCTCTAATATTTTATTCAATGGTTATAACTGGTTTGCCAAAAGCTACTCAATTTTAGCTGTGAATTTCCCGGAAGCATTTTCAAAAGCTCTCATTGCTAAGTCTTGAGATTGCTTCATTGCAGCTTGCAACTGATTTTCTAATCCGTGTATTTGTTCTACCTGCTTAGTAATAGAGCCTTCTAAATCTTGAACTTTTAGTTCGTAATTTTGTTTTGTAGATTGCCACTCTTTCTCAAACAAATCTGCTTTAACCTTAGCGTCTTGATGTACGTCTCTAATTGCTTCTTCCCTAGCTTTCTTAATCGCTTCTTCTAATTCAATATTGAAAGATTCTATTTTCTTTAAGTTTTCATTAAACGATGGTTGTTGCTCGGTTAAAAGTGTTTCCCGCTCTGTCCATTGCTTTTGTTTAATTTGCGTTATTTGTTGAACTTCTCTTTCTAAATTGCGCTTTCTAGAATCGTAAGCATCAGTATTAATCTTTCTAGTTAGCTCTAAACGATATTGATAATCTTCAGTTTCTCTTTGTCGCTCTCTTAACAACAATTCATTTTGTTGTGAAAGGATACTTTCGTACTCTGATTGCTCTTGTTGCCAGCTTTTACGCTGCTCTATTATTGCTTTCTCTAAAACTTGCTTTTGACTAATATTATTTTGCTCTAATATACTTAACTGCTCTTGATGTTCTTGATTCAAGATATGTACGGTATCTGCGGCAATTCTAATTTCTTGTAATTCCTGCAAATGTTGAACTTCAATCTCTATTGCTAGTTTAAGTTCGTCTAACTTAGAGTTTTCGTTGGCTAATTTTTCCGAAAGCTGACGAACAATACCACCAAACTCTAATTGTAAATCCGCTAAACCTTTAATGATGCTATCTACAGTGTAAGTAGAAGCAACTTCTAAAACTTGCTGATTTTTTTCTGTTTCAGCTATTTCTTGCCTCGTTGCTATTTTAAATTCCGATTTTTTCTTATCTGCAACTATTTGTTGAAATGCTTGCTTTAATTGTTCTTTAGCAACAATTTTAGTCATGTTTTAACTCCTTTAAAGTTGTAATAGTTTTAGACACTCAAAATCTCCGCCACACCCTAAGATGTGTCTAATGTAGCTTTGCTAACAGTTTTGTTAGTTCAGGAAAATTACGGAAATATTCAAACCGGAGTGTCTACGTGCAGAACAAATGTACTATCAAGATTTATACATAACCTCCGGCGATTGTCAAGCTATAAAGACATGATTTCTTGACAAAGGCAGAAATAAAGTTGTATGTACCTTCAGAGCGGATAATAGAAATGTCTAAAATCGCCAAATAGTTTTTCATTCATGATTACCCGCGAACTAACAAAAAGTCCTCCTAGGGCAGAGATTGGACAAATGAGCCGCGTTTTAGTAGTAGAAGATGAAGAATTAATCAGAGAGATGCTTGTTTTGGGTTTAGAAGGCGAAGGTTATACAACTTTCACCGCTACTGATGGGCGTACAGCCTTGGCTTTGTTACAAACTCCTGAACCTAGCTTTGGTGACTTTCCTTTTGACTTGATAATTTTAGATATAATGCTGCCGCAAGTGAATGGGATGGATATTTGCCGCTTACTGCGTCACCAAGGAAACCCCGTACCAATTTTGATGTTGAGTGCTAAAGGTAGCGAAATTGATCGCGTTTTGGGCTTAGAAGTTGGCGCTGACGATTATCTTACCAAGCCTTTTAGTATGCGGGAATTTGTTGCCCGTTGTCGCGCCTTACTGCGCCGTCAGCGTTTAGGTGGTTTACCACAATTGCCTATGTTGCAGTTTAAAGACATTGCTCTTTATCCTCAAGAATGTCGGGTAATGGTACGAGGAGAAGAAGCTAATCTCTCTCCCAAAGAGTTTCGCCTTTTAGAATTATTTTTGAACTATCCGCGTCGCGTATGGTCGCGCGAACAATTGCTAGATAGAGTATGGGGAGGAGATTTTGTTGGCGATAGCAAAACTGTAGATGTGCATATTCGTTGGCTGCGGGAAAAATTAGAGGTAGATCCTAGTCATCCTGAATACGTTGTTACGGTACGGGGGTTTGGTTATCGCTTTGGATAGGGAAATTATAAATTCAGCGCGTATCCTGAATTTTGTGGGTATCTCTAACAAAAGTTGTTAAGCTGATACCTAAGAATCTAATAGTGCCTGTGGTTCCATTTTTCCTAGGGTTTGCCGTTGCAATTGGATTTTGGTTTTGGCAACAAATTCGACTTAAAAGCAAACTGCGACGTTTACTTGAGACTTTTGATACTGAAGTCTCCAAAGTTTCACTGCCGTTAATTCCTCGCTTGCGTAGAGAAATTTCGCTGCAAAATCAGCGTTATCAAGAACTACAATCTCAACTACAGACATGGAAAAATATCCTAGAAACTGCCCCCATCGGATATTTGCAAGTTGATGAAGAAAATCAATTGCTGTGGTGCAATCAAAAAGCAAAGCAATTACTAGGATTGCAAAAATGGGAACCAGAGCAAGTACGCTTGCTTTTAGAATTAGTCAGATCCTACGAATTGGATCAGTTAATCGAGCAAACCCGCGATCGCCAAGCACCCCAAGAACAAGAATGGTTGCATCATCCAGATTGCTCTGATGCTACGGCTATGAGCAATTTACAAAAAATTAGTTTGCGCGCCTCTAGTTTACCTTTAGCCCAAGCGCAAGTTGGGGTGTTTTTAGAAAATCGGCAGCCAGTAATAGAT
>CAJQOK010000128.1 GCA_905479905.1 uncultured Aliterella sp. | reverse complement strand
GTAGCGATCAAAGCAGTAACCCGTACCTGTATGGTTACTAGGAACGTGATGAGAGACTGTATCAACAAGTCCCCCAGTCCGCCGGACAATAGGGACGCAACCGTAACGCAAAGCTAACATCTGACTGATACCGCAAGGTTCAAACCGACTAGGCATTAAGAAAGCATCGCTACCCGCGTAAATTCGCCGCGCGATCGCATCGCTGTAAAGTAGATAAGTTGCCATCCGCCCAGGATAGCGCGAAGCAAGTTGCCATAACTGAGTTTCGTAGTAGCGATCGCCTGTCCCTAACAATACAAATTGAGCATCAGTATAAGCAAGAAACCTGTCTAAGGTTTGTAATACTAAATCAATGCCTTTTTGTTCAACTATTCTAGTCACCATCCCCACTAAAAAAGCCTTGGAATTGATTTCTAAACCAACTTCTTCTTGCAAAGCAATTTTATTAGCCTGGCGTTGCTCTAAAGTGTCAGCATCAAAGGTTTGGGTAATGTACTTATCATTGGCGGGGTTGTACATTTCTGTATCAATTCCGTTAACGATTCCCGATAATTTGCCGCTAATGAAAGACATCAAACCTTCTAGAGTTTCGCCATAAGCTGGGGTTTTAATTTGGTCGGCGTAGGTGGGAGAAACAGTATTTACGCGATCGGCAAACTGTACCGCCGCCGCCATTGTATTATGTCCTTGCATATACCAAGGACACCAAGTAATTTTTTCTAAAAACCACCGCCAAGGCCCTTGATAGGCAAGGTTATGAATTGTAAACACTGTCATGATATCGGGGGATTGATTCATCCACACCGGAATCATGCCTGTATGCCAATCGTGACAGTGGATAATTTCTGGTTTCCAGTAATTCCAGCAAAATTCCGCCGCGCCATTGGCAAATAGTGTAAACCGCCAATCTTCATCATCTCCACCATAAATCCGACGCGGTGAGAAGTTGGGATGAGAAAATAGATACAAAGGTACATCTGTACCTGGTAATACTGCTTCGTGGACGGAAAAAGACTCAAACATTGCCGCGCCATTCCAAACGGGTTCGGAGGGAATCGGCATTTTATCGGGCAAGAAACCGTAATAAGGCATGAATATTCGTACATCATGCCCCATTGCTCTTAATACTTTTGGCAAAGCGCCAACAACATCTCCCATCCCGCCGACTTTAGCAACAGGCGCTGCTTCTGCTGCAACAAATAGAATTCGCATTGTGATTTTGGCGTTTTCTGTAAATTAGTACCGTCATCATATTAGAGTTCGGGCAAAAGTCGGGAAAAGTGCAAATAAGAAATTAATCTTTTAACATTGCCCAATTCAGGTATACGAATGATTTAGTGTGACTTCAAAATAAATGTAGAGACGTTGCAGTGCAACGTCTCTACACCTTTAGCCTCGTTGGACTGCTTCAAATATTGTGTCTAAAATTTCCTTAGCGCCTTGCTTTCTCAATAGCTGTGCTAACTCAATTCCTACATTTTCTGGTTCTGCAACTAAACCTGATACTTTACCCGTAACTACTTTTTGACCGTCAACACTGGCAACGATTCCTGTCAATGTTAAATTTTCAGCGTCTATAACCGAATTAACGCCAATAGGTACTTGACAGCCGCCTTCTAATTCCCGTAAAAAAGCTCTTTCAGCTAAAGTGCGATCGCGCGTTGGTGCGTGTTCAATGGCTTTAAGTAATGCTAATACTTCAACATCATCTTTGCGACACTCAATCCCTAAAGCCCCTTGTCCCACTGCGTGAAGGGAAATTTCTGGTGTTAATACTTGGTGAATGCGATCGCTCATTCCTAGTCTTTCCAATCCCGCCACCGCCAAAATTATCGCATCAAATTCACCAGAATCGAGCTTTGCAAGTCTAGTAATCAGGTTTCCCCGAATATCTTTAAATGCTAAATGGGGGTAATGGTGGCGCAATTGAGCTAATCGGCGTAATGAAGAAGTCCCAATTACCGCCCCAGGGGGTAAAGCATCAATTTGGAAATCGCGGTATTTTTCATGGAATACTACCGCATCTGCCGGATTTTCGCGTTCGGTAACGACTCCCAAAACTAAACCATTAGGTAAATTTGTAGGCAAATCTTTCAATGAATGCACGGCAAAATCTATTTCTTGCTGCAACATCCCTACTTCAAGTTCTTTTGTAAATAAACCTTTGTCACCAATTTTTGCTAAAGCTACATCTAAAATTTTGTCGCCTTGAGTTGCCATTGTGTGGACTTCAAAAGTGCGATCGGGATAAGCTTTTTGCAACTGGGCTTGCACCCAATGAGTTTGTACCAAAGCTAATTGACTAGCGCGAGAACCAATGCGAATTGTGCGGGGAGGACTAGAAATTGCGGACATATAACAACGAATTTAATAGAAAATTTAATTACACGATCTAGCCTACCGCAGCGATCGCGCCGTGAACTGTAACTAAACATCAATTTTTATGGCAAGTCAAACAATGATTGGTTGTTTCCTGTAGGTGTGGCAAAATTGTAAACGGTATCTTTGACAAATTTTTCTAGGTAAGTGTAAGTGAACCCAACCCCCCTAGCCCGTCGTGTCGTATTTCCTTTTACGGCGATCGTCGGTCAAGAAGAAAT
>CAJQOK010000127.1 GCA_905479905.1 uncultured Aliterella sp. | reverse complement strand
TATTTTGTCCCGGTTACTTGGATATTTTCTAATCCTCCCTCTAAAACAGTAATAGTTACGACTTTACCAAGCAGAGCTTGGGGGGGAATATAGGCTCCTGACGTGATATAACCGTTATCAAAATAAAGTTGCGTGATGCGCGATCGCGCTTGGATTAGTTCGGTAAAGGAAATTGGTCTATTAGTAAAAGGAGCAAGAACAAGCGCTAATTGTTCGGCGGAAAATACCGTACTACCTACTACTTCAAAACGTTCTACATTAATTGTTTGCGGTGCGCCAGGGATATTTTCTGGAGGCGATACAGGCATTGGCTGTAATAATTGCTCTGGAGGCGGCAAAGGTTGCGGCAATTCGGGGGAAGGGATGGGGGTAGGAAAAGGCTGAACGTCTTGGGGAAAAGGAACTTGTACGGGAGGCGTTTGTGCTTGTACCCTAGAATAGCTGCTGATAATTAGTACCATTGGTAGCAGCCAGAACCAAGACAAAGTTTGTTTACGATCCATTGCAATTAGTAGTCAATTTAGAATTATTGAGCGTACGTTGGGGGGCTTGAGCCGTGAGCATTACACTACCACGAGAATCGATTATCGCAGTCCAAAGGTGCGGGTAGTGGTTTATTTATAAAACTGGTTGGCTTTAATCAATTAGTTTCTATGGTGTTTAGTGTCGCCTAATCCGTCAGCAATGCTAAAAATGTATTGAGTAGTAATATTTCCTCCATCGGCAGTAATATTACTATCTCCAGTAGCAGGGGCAATGATAAATACAGCCTCAATTTCTCTATTGTTATCGTTCCCCGCACCGTCGTTATACTACTATTGCGTCAACAATACTTCTGTTTCTACAAGCCCAGCATTAAGATATTAGCTTGGCAAACTATTTTTGCTAGACATACTTGTCATACTCAATTTTGCCATAATCGAGCTTAATAATGCGACTTCCTAGATGAAAATAGCGATCGTCGTGGCTAATTACTAGCACCGTTTTGCCTCGATTTCGCAATTGCACTAATAGCTGAGTATAAAAAATCTCTTTAAACACAGGATCTTGGTCAGAAGCCCATTCATCAAATATGTATATAGGGCGATCTTCTAAATAAACCGTAAGTAAAGCTAGGCGTTTTCGTTGCCCTTGAGATAAGGCAATAGTTGATAGTTTTCCGTCTTTAACTTGAACTTTTTGCTCTAGTTGTAGCAAATTTATGTAATCTTGAACCTGCTGCAAATTAGATTTATCTATACCTAATAGCTGTTCAAATAAATAAAAATCAGCAAACACAACTGAAAAGTGCTGGCGATACCATTCTCGGTTTTGCTCGGTTATAAGTTGATTATCAACTTGGATTTGCCCAGTTTCGGGAGTATAAAGCCCAGTAATCAATTTAACAAGAGTTGATTTACCGCTACCATTGCCTCCAACTATAAATACTAATTCTCCAGATTGGAAAGTTAAATCTATAGGGCCAAGAGTAAAACTATGTTCCGCACTTTCTCCTCGATAAGCGTGAGTAACTGCTGATAAGTCCAATCGTTGCCAAGCAAATTTAGGGTCAAGCTGCGGGTAATTTATTTCTTCAGATTGCTCTAATAAAGATAACCCCAACCTATCTAATTTTTGCAACGCCACACTAGCTCTACTCAGATTAGGCAGTAACTCCAAAATGCTACGCAGAGGGGTTGTTAAGTAGGTAACAGTTAAAATGTAACTAGATAAAACTGGAGTTTCAACACTTGTTATTTGAGGCAAACCAAAAAGTAGTAACGCGATCACCATAAAAAATAAAATTTGTCCCCAATTAGCAGTAAAAGCAAAAATACTCAAACTAACATTTTTGTAATGCTGTGAAGATGCCGCCGCGTCTTGTAATTCCCGATCAATAAATTCTTGGCGACGCGCTTGATGCAACTTTAATTCTTTTGTTCCTTCGGTAATAGTGCGAAAATGCTTAAATAATCGATCTTGCTCCTCACGCGCTAAACCTAATAAGCGTTCGCCTCTAGCTAACAAAAATTGCACGCTCAAAGTAGCAACAAACAAAAAGCTGAAGACTACTAACAATACTAGCCACGAAAGCGAGCCAAGATAAAATAGACAGCCAACTACAATCGCAATATCGACGCATATCAAAGGAATTACAAAGACGAGGTTGGAGAGAGATTGCACATCATCTGTCAAAGTTGCCAAAAGTTTAGGAGCGCCCAATTCTTCTAAGTGGCGTAAAGACGCTGACAAAATCCTTCTGCTCAAACTCATTTGCAAGTCAAATATGACTTTTTGACCGAGACGAATCAACCAAATTTGCGAGATTAAGCCTGTAATAAATACTACCAGTATCAATCCCAAAAATAGCCAAACCAATTTGTAATTATTAGTCTCATTGTTATTGATAGCAGTATTGATTAGAGCAATTAGCCAAGCACTACTAGCACCGCTAACTAATCCAGTAAAGATTGCGATCGCAACGGTCAACCATGAAGAACGTAAAAGCAGAGAAATAAGATTCATAATTTTCCAGCCCAAGGGATCGTCTTTATGCTGATTGCTATTGCAAAAGTTTTAGCAGCAGAAAATATTGCTTTTAAATTTGTTGTAAGTCTTTGCTTAATTACATTGCCGATTGATATCTTTCCTGATGGCGATAAGTAACCATTTTGTCGAGAATAGCTGCTAGTTTATCGCTTACTTGGACGCGATCGCGCCAGATTACTTCTTTAGTTTCCAGGTCTTTAGGAATTTGTAATGCTGGTACGCCAACTAATGCTTGAATCCCAATCATCCCTAAAGCATAAATATCACTGTTGAGTACGGGTTGTCCTAATAGTTGTTCGGGCGGTGCATAACCGGATGTACCAATTGCCACTGTAATAGTTTCTGGCAAATCAGCAATTTGCGTTTCTAACTGTTTTACTGCACCAAAGTCAATTAAAACTAAGCGTCCGTCAGCATCGCGCCTCATAATATTACCCGGCTTAATGTCTCGATGAATTACGCCAAATCCATGAATAAATTGCAGAACTTCTCCAATATCTTTGAGTAAAGCCAGAACATAGGGTTCCGATAACTTTTTCCCAGGGGTAAGTTCGTCACTTAGAGAATGACCTTTGATGTACTCTTGAACTAAGTAAAACTCTTTATTGGCTTCAAAATAAGCCAATAGTTGAGGGATGCGATCGCATTCCTCAACTTTTTCTAAAGTTTCTGCTAAAGTGATAACCTCGGCAACTTTAGGAGATCGGTAGTTTAATAATATTTGGTAGCCTCTAGCATCAACGTTTTGATATTCCGCCGTGTCATTGTTTATCGGTGTAAAAGTAGTATTACCTAGCTTCCAGTATTCTTGAGGAGTTTTTTCTAGTTTAATTCCTTGTTTTGCCAAATAATTTAAGGCAAGTTGAAAACTAAAAGAGTATTCTGCCGGACAGGCTGAGTTTGGAGCCGGAGTTAGAGTTAGCAAGTTACGCCGCACTATACTATCGCTATCGACGACAATATCACTAAATCCCAATCGCTCTATTGGTACTTCTTTAGGCGGAGCGACATCACGATCGCGATCGCCATTACCCGACTTACAAACGGCAATAATATTATCTGTCAGTTGCAAGTTAGTAACTAATTCCGCATTACCTGGCTCTAGGGGCAAATCTCGGTAGATATCTAAACCAATAGTAGCGGGTTGATGTTGGTTAAGCTTATCTAGCAACTGATTGATAACGCGATCGCTAGCGGGCTATTTGCCTAAATTGCGGATATCTTCTTCATCAACGGCTACAACTAAGAGACGAGGATCAACACCTTTATCTGGTTGCAGACGAACTAAACTATCAGCCCAACTTAATTCCAACCCCTCTAAAAGCGAGAGTTGTTTGCCACCAATTACTAACGCCGAGACAGCTACACTAGCAACAAGTACCGTCCCACTCAACAACGATGAAGCTAGTTTAGTAAAATTACCCAGCTTTGAGAAACTCATATTTTAAAAATTAATATAGTTGAGCTTAATACTATCTACAGTAACTAGCCCCGACTATCCGCTCAAAAGTGAAACGAAATCATACATTCTATACTTTCAGCCCCGACTATAGCCAATTTCTAAATTAATTACGCCGTTTAGCACAGAAAAGTTTGACAAGCAGCATTCCTTAACAGCATTGTAAATATTAGGGGTCGCGCTGCGCTGTATATTAGTTTCTGATAAGTGCTGTGTTGATTTCAGCCTAGCCAAAATAAGAGGTAAAT
>CAJQOK010000126.1 GCA_905479905.1 uncultured Aliterella sp. | reverse complement strand
GCCGACTGGGATAAGTCGCCCCTAGTTTCAATTCAGAAATTATTTCTGATAATGTTTGTATAGCGGAACTTGAAGCAGAAATTAAAGAGCTAGAAACAATCAAAAATTAGCCAGCATTTTTTAGGTCTTCCTCAACTTGGCGAGCGATCGCTTTGCGTAGCCATTCACCCCGGTTGGGAAGACTTCGTACATACTGCGCCAACTCTGCGCTAACTCTTACTGAGAGAGGAGAATCATCTAATGCTGATGCGCCAATCGGAGTTAATTTTTGTACAGGATTGGGGTTGCCTCTGCCTCGACCAAAAGATAGTCTGCGTTTTTTAACTCCTCTCCTATTTAACAACGGTTTGAAGTATTTAATCAAAGCATCTTCAATTAACGGCAAAAGCTCAGGACTACTCACTTGTATCCAGGCGATTCGTACATCACCGATTTCTTCCAGTTCTATGTATCTGTGGTGATTCATCCATCTCTTACCCAAGCTTTGACTTCGCCCAATGTAAAGAATTTTCTTGTCCAAAATAGCAAAATAGATGCACGGACAGTCTGGAAATGCTTTACGCCAAGCCAAAGGAAAAGACTGTAGCTGGAGCGGGTTAATGGACTCAGGTGCAAAACTCATTCCTGAAGTGTTAAAAATAAGTTGATACCACTACTTTAGTATAAGTGATTGACAGATTAAAATGCCTAGGCACAAATTAGACAGGACTAGAATGTTGGCTAGAGTTGAACGCCATACACCTACTAGGATAAAAAAAATAGCAGAGGCGCTAGGTTACGTTTATGACTCCGAAGGCTCTACAGGACAGTTGCTCGACGCGATCGCTAATGGAGAAATACTTTTAGTATCCACTAAAACTAAATAACTGATAGCCAGATTGCACTGATTGAGTTAAAATAAACTTAAAGCAAGCTGAGGGGCGGAAAGTTGACTGCTTTTCCCCTCAAATTGCCTGCAAACCAGTCGCTTAGACATGGATATATATGAATCTTAGCTCAAACAACAGCTTTGCGATCGCTCTTGATCAAGTCTTCGTCCACTTACAGAAGCAATCAGACTTAATCCCACCAGAAAAACCACTTGTCAAAATCACGCAACGCAAGGCAAAATATCACGATAAAACCCGCACCCGCCGTAAAGACGTGCAGGCTTGGGTGTTTCGCCGCACCGGATTAAATACCACTAATGAGGTGAAGCGCTATCTACTGAAACTGGGACAAAGTAGGGATTTTCGGTTGTCGGCAGCGTGGATCGACACAAACATCAATTATGCAGATGCGATCGCGGCTTTGGTAAAAGCTGAACTCCAATGTGATAGCGCAAGCGCGCTCGCAGAGCTTCGCGGCTTTGCTTCCCCAGTTCTTAAAGTAGGCGATCGCGTATCTCTAATCGAATACACTGCAAGGCTTGCTCACCTTGAATCCTGGTCGCCATTTTTAATACTTGAAGTTGCCGATGGTAAAGCCAAACTAGAACTAATTTCTTTCCCCGTACCAGTAGACAAACTCCAATTGGAAACTTGCGATCGCACTTCTAGTGCATACATAATCAAATAACTTGCGATCGCGTGATCGCATAAATTAATTATTTATTTCTGGAAAAGTCGCTCGTCGGGATCGGCGCTCATTACCGCTTGCTCAATATAAGTTGGAACTTGCGCCAGGATTGGTTGCAAGTTACCAACGACCGACGTAAAAGCATTAATGCGAAGCCCGTAACCGTTCCAGCTTGCGCGCGTCGCTCCGCTTCCGATAAACCTTGGCTTCTACCGTCCCATCGTAGTAAAAGTTATGTATAGTAAATGTAGGATAGACTTGCCCAATCCGGTCAATATGTCCAATCCTTTGCTCTACTCGCATCGGGTTCCAAGGAAGGTCATAGTTAAATAACACCCCGCAAGTTTGCAAGTTTAATCCCTCACTAGCAGAATCAGTGCAGAGCAATACTTTAATCTCCCCTTCACGAAATCGGCGCTTGATATCTTCTTTAGCCATAACCTGCCAAACACCATCAATACATAGTTCGCCGCCGCGACCAGAATAACAGCCAACAAAGCTACCGTAGAGTTGTTGCAGGGTAGAACGTAGATAGTCCATCGTATCGGTGTATTGAGTAAAGACAATGGCGCTCTCACGATTCGTTAATTCCTGGCGCAGCGTGGTTATAAAATGCGAAAGCTTAGTATCCTCTCCGGTATTCTCAAACTGGCGCAGCAAGTCTTCAAGGTACTGAATTTCTTGGGGGTCTACGGGTTCCAAGTAAGATTCCAGTCCGGTAATTACAGCATCGTCTGCTTCTTCCACATCTATTAGGTCGTCGCTAGTAATGCTGCTACCTTGGCTCGTAATCAATGTATTTAAACGCCTTTGTAAAGATTCGCGGATGGCGTAGAAGGAACTTGTTAAACGCTTGCGGTAGAGAGTCATCAAAAATCCCAAGGCTTTGCGATTTTGCTTTTGAGCTAAAGGATAAAAGTGGCGGACGTAATCGCTAACGGCAATATAAAGGGGAATCTCTCGCATTGGTTCAAGGGCGATCGCATTGTCTTGGACTTCTCGCAATGGAATATCATTTTTGAGCAAGCCGAGTTTGTAATACTGCCGCAAGGTGTCTCTAGTATGGCGAAACATCAAATCCTTAAGCGGTGTATCGATAGTCAAGTATTGCCGCGAGGCATCGATAAATTGCGGAGCTGCTAATGTTTGGCGATGATTACCAACTTTTTTACCTTGCTGCCACACATCCTGCATTCGATAATAGAGCAAGCGATCGCCTGACAGCACTGCGCTCCGCGCGATCGCGCTTCTCTAAGTGTTTCTGCAATTTGGGGCAAGGTGTACCGCCACGCCTGAAGTAATCCACTGACATAATCTGCCAAAAATCTAAGGCTTGATGGGTAGGAGGATTAGCTAAAGTTGCAAAATAATCGCAAAACCCGTCGCCGTATTGCCAGTATCCCTGCAAACCTAAGAGATGCAGCAAGTCAAAAACTTCAATTGGGTCGATTTGCATGGGTGTAGCAGATAGCAAGATTAGACTTTGAGTCTTTTCCTTTAACTGCCGCATCAACTCTAACAAGCGATTAAGAGTATCTTTACGATCTTCCAAAAATGGAGATTAAATTTTTCGCGTAATTCCTCTTGCCATTGGGGTTGAATACTGGCAGGAGCAAGGATTAATACTCGTTTTACTTTCTGAGAAACAAGCAAGTAACGCAGAATCAATCCAGCTTCAATCGTTTTACCTAAGCCCACCTCGTCGGCAATAAGAAAATTGCTGGGAAAGTTTTGAGCAACGCGGCGGAGAATCTTAATTTGGTGCGCCCAGGGAGTAATAGCAATAGATTTGAGGCAAAAATCAAGGCAGCAGGATGCTGGTGCAGCGTTGCTAGTTGGTTAAAAGCTTGTCGCTCTTTTTCTAAAGTTTCAAAACTTGTTAAAACTTCTACTTGTGTAGATATTTCAGGTTTAACGGGTATCGATTGAATTTCAACTTTTTCTTGGCGGTTCCAGCTTGGTTTGGTTAAGGGCGCGTAACGTAGGAGCTTTTGCTTAACTGCTTCTGGTACTTCAAATACTTGGACGTTAGGTAACCCGTCGTGCCAAAGTTGCTCGAAGCGGATAACTTCTTCTTGGACACGCTCTAAATCACGATCGCCATCCCAGGAGCAAAAAACGTGGAAAGATTCAATGTTTGCCTCCCAACCGCCAACGAATTCATTGTTAGAGCCGTGAAATACCAGTTGGTTGCCTCTACTATCGGTGAAGATACCCACTTTTTCGTGAAAGATACGATTTGTGTCTAATATGCGATCGCTTTGCCCGCCGTAGGCATCGCTTGATATAGGGTTGCCATCATGTTTAAGTGGAATAGCAATTTTAATATCTAAATAGTCAGCCTGAATTAACCAACTTAAAATTTCAAACTGTTTAAGCTCGGCAAAGTTAGCAGGTGGTTTTAATTCGCTCTCCAAACGGGCGGCGAGGGCTGCTTTAAGTTTGTAGCCTTGTGCAATTGCCGCCAAGTCTTCGGACGTAAACTCGCAGCCCATAATTAAGCGAATGCGCCCTTCGTGGTGCAGCATTGCTCCCAGACCACAAGCAACTTTCGCTAGTATGCTGCTATTAAAAAAGCCAGATTTGCGATCATACTGGGTAGCACGTTCTAACGCCGGAATATAAAAATTGGCAACAGGATTGTTAGTATCGCTAGAGTAACTAATACGCCAAGTGCGCGCAGAGTAGGGTTTTTCATAATAACTACAAGATTTTTGGACTAGGCGATCGGTTCTTCATCAGCATTGATGCTCAAGTCTAGAGTTTGCTGGGTAAAATCTAATTCCAGTTCTGGCTGCACATAAGTCACTTTGGCTTTAATTTCATCCATTGCTAACCACAAATCTGCTAGAGCTTTCTCCTCTGGTATTCGCTTACGTTCATCTCTAATCCTGGGAATAACTTTTAAAGTCACTTCAATAGCTTTCATAAACAATTCGTTACTAACTAACCCCGTTGCTTTTATAAAACGGCGTACCGATTGAACGCTTTGTTCTTCCAAGTAAAGGGTAATAATTGCGTGTAATCCATCCACTAAATAGCGATTAGAAAACTCGCCTTCATTGAGAGTAAATCCGCGTTTTAAAAAACGCTGCTGGGGAGAGAGTAGCTTGCAAGTACCGCTAGTGGAA
>CAJQOK010000125.1 GCA_905479905.1 uncultured Aliterella sp. | reverse complement strand
GGCTGGAATCAGAAAAATTGCTAAGGCGATCGCACCCCAACGTACTTTGTAGCCTAATAATACCGATAACCCGCCCCCTAGCTCAACGGCAACGGTAGCAAGATACAGTAACCCCACAAGTGGTAATCCATTTGCTGTCATGTACTGTTGTGTACCCGCCGGATTCATGATTTTATTAAACGCTGACCAGATAAAAAGTGCTGATAATAAAATCCGCGCTATTAGAGAAATTACATTTTTTGAGGTGTATAAACCGCGATCGCGCCCATTGCTGCTATTTTCTAGTTCTGAATTCATTCTCATGGTTTTATTCCTCCTATTAATGTACTAATACGTACTAAATATTGATAGCATAGCTTTTGTTCGCGTGCAAACAGTCTGCGGTAAGAGTTAAAATAAATTCTTCAATTTTGCTAAAGCCGCCTGAATTTGCTGCAATTCCTCACCAGTTAAGTTGTCAAAGCGCTGTTTGAGATGGGAGATATGAGCGGGGAAAGTTTCGGTAAATACTTTTTCTCCCGCAGGAGTTAACACGGCGATAAAACTGCGCCGATCTTCTTGTGGTACTTCTCTGCGTACCAAACCTTTTTTCTCTAAACGGTCAATAATGCCTGTAAGTTCGCCTTTAGTAGTAAGAGTTTTTTCTGCCAACTTATTAAAAGTCATACCAGAAGTATTACCCAAAGTGCTAATAATATCAAATTGAGAAGAAGTTAAACCCATTTGACGAATTTGGGTATCAGAGTAACTTCTAAAACTTTGATAAGCCCAGACTAATTCCCGTACTGTTGCCATAAATGGCTGTTTAGCGGCGACTCCAGTTATAGATGTACTATTAATTTCTGATAGGTGTTTTTCTGGGGATTGATTCACTTATTTAAGATTCTTGAAGATAATTAATTGCGGCTGCTAGTTTTGTGGGGTAGCCTTCAGCAAATCGTTCAAACCATAACCCCTCGGTAGATAATGGATCTAGTTGTTTTAACCAAGCTTTGGCGCGAAGTTTTAACGTTTCAATTTGTTTTAATTGCTCTGCTTGTAGTTGTTGCTGTTTTAGTTGCAATCGCTCTTGGTCTTGTTCTTTGTAACTATCTTTAACTTGCGATAAAATATTATCGATTACTGGCGGGTCATTTTTTAAATATTTAGACGTAACTGGTTTAGCAAAATCTGCGTGAACTTCTGCTAACAGGTTATCTATATCGGAACTAGGCGCAAGGGGTGGAGTTTTTGGTTGCGGTTTGGCTATCTTTGCACTTTGTCCGTCGTCGGCTTTAATTTGGGACAACAGTTTATCGATTGCATCCATATTTTGCCATTTGAAAAGATTTAACGCTGCTATTATAACAGCGTTAAATTAGTTATTGCTAAATTTAATTGAAGCCAAGAAATTAATTTAGTTAGAATTAATCGTTAATAGCATTTGTTAAAACATCCGCAAGACTCATATCTTCCATATCGTCTAGAGTAATAGCATCGCAAATATCAAACTTTGCACCCACTCCTTGCAATTGATCGTCTAAAGCTTTAAGAAACTTAGTAGCTTGAGGATCGCTCCCCACTTGAATCATAGAAATTGCTAATTCTTCATCGTTTTCCATTTGTCTTGTAGCTGTAACAATGACTTCCATAACGGCGCGGCGATCATCGGGTTCACCATCAGTTATAACTAAAATTGTTTCGCCATTTGGTTTAATTTGTCCGCTACTTTTGCGTTTAAAGTAATTATTGGTTGCGTCTTGAAGTACCGAAGCTAAATTAGTTGTTCCTGACGGATCGTTTTCTTGAAATATTTGCGCGACTTTAGCAGAAGTTACATCATCGTACCGTTTAAACCTGCCAGAAAACACATAAACAGTTATGCCATCTGGATCGAATTGTTCGCATTTTCTAGCTAAAGCAAGAGTAGATTCTTGAGCTATTTCCCATCTACTTTTACCACCCTGCTGATCGGGAGTGGACATACTACCACTTTTGTCAATAACTAAAGTATAGTCGCGGTCTTTCATATGAATACCTAGTACATACTACTGTCTGGCAATAGTTTAGCTTTTTGGCGCTGGTAAGTCACGATCGCAAAATTAAAGGAGAAAGATTAAATTATCTCTTTCTCCTTTGTATATTTATTAGAGGCTAGTTAAGCAGGGTTTACTTGAGTCTTTTGCTGAAGTAAGGGAAGAATTGCTGCTTTTTCTAATATTCCTAGTAATACACCATTTTCCTCAATTACAGGTAGTGCAGACTTCTGTAGTTGTTCGAGGGTAGTTACGGCATCTAGTAGCGATTGACTTGAATGCAAAACTGCTGTATCTATTGGTTGCATTAAATCTTTGACGAACTTTTCTTGCCAGTGATATTTAGGAAACTTATTAAGGTCACTTGCAGAAATCGCCCCTACTAATAATCCTTCTTCGTCTATGACTAAAAACCTACGCCAATTATTACCACTAATAATCAATTCATCGGCAAAATCTCTAATAGACGTAGACTCGACAACTATTGGACTATTTTTTGTTACCGCATCCGCCGCCGTCAAGCCTTGAAACTTCTCTTGTACCGTTGCAGACTGCGCCGATCTGCCTGCATTTTGCAGCAAAAATAGACCAATTAACAAGTTCCAAAAGTTAGCAAAGCTACCAGCTACGAGTAGAGGAATTAAACCACTAGCGATCGCAATCCAACCCACAAACTGACCTGCACGGCTGGCAAAAACTACACCTTTGTAAGGATTTCCGGTGATTTTCCAGACTAAGGCTTTAAGAATATTACCGCCATCTAAAGGTAAGCCAGGAATCAAGTTAAATAGAGCTAAACTTAAGTTAACGTAAGCTAATA
>CAJQOK010000124.1 GCA_905479905.1 uncultured Aliterella sp. | reverse complement strand
ATTTATCTATACCTACTCTAGCTAATAAAACTAGCAATTCCTTTTTTATGTGCCACAGTTTACTTTGGCATACAATAGTTTTTCGCAAAAGATTAAATTTTTCTTTTCTTTGACCTCAAACAAAAAGCTATAAATAGGTTTAATCTACCTAGTCTTTAATTTAGCAATGCCTCCTTTTTTACTAATTGTTATTTTGTTAATAGCGGGAACTTTTTTTACTCAAGTATTTGTTTTAACTCCGTTCGATTTTTTCCATAACTTTAATCTACCAGGCGGCATATTTTTAGTGTTGTTAGCGCTGGGGCTAATTTGGTGTTTTGGCGAGTGACTTATTTGGCATTGAATTTGAAGAAAACACCGCCAGTAACTGATTGCTCTTTATTGTCATAACTGCTAATAGTTAGCGATCGCAGATTATTAAAAAATGGCTTTCCGGCTACTTCCAGCAGGCTGATAATCGGCAATTCACGCTTAATCATTGCTTGATTTTCTTGCCAATCTATATATACATAGCCTTCATTTGGTTGAGGAAGGGCGCTGGTACTGGCAATAAATTGAGAATTAGCTGCTAAAGCTCCGTTTTTGTTGACTTTTAAAACTTGTTCCATTGCAGCGATTGATGTGGTAAAAACTTCGTAGTTATCTACCGTAGTATGTACCCCTTGCACTTTGGCTTTGAGGGTAATTGATGACTCGGTAGCATTTGCTACGGGCGTTAATTGCGTCCATGTAGAGATTTTTTGATTTTCCAAAGGTAGAGAAGTGATACTTAATTCTTTGGTAGAGGCGATCGCATTTAATTTTTCAATTCCTTCTACAGTGCTAGGAGTTTTTTCTACTACAAAAATCCAATCATTATTTGGTAGTTTTCCTAAAGCGTATTCTCCCTCTACCCAACTAAAAATATCGTTTTGTAAATTTAATTCCCAATTCTTTTGAAGTTCTGCTAATGAACTCTCAACTAATTTAGTTATTGATAAGCTTGGGGAAACTTGCGCCCAAAATTGCTGTAAATTACTATTAGGTAATGCTTTTAAATCTACTCCAGAAATTGCCAAATTCACCGCCGCCGGAAGATACTGTAAAGCCTTTGCTGGTTGCGCCAATGTAGGCGTTGACGGCAAAATTTCTTGATCTAATCCTGCGACTATAGTAGTTTCTGCAAGTAATCCTTGAGGATTTAATTCCAAAGCTACAGTTTGACTTTCGTAAGTTGGCAAATCTAATTGTTTTTCCCCAGATAAACTAGGATAATTTAAAAACACTAAGCCCACTTTACGAGCAGATAGTTGGGTAAGTGCTTGCTGATATTGGCTAGAAGTCGTCAAATTGAGATCGGGGGCTTGAACATTGTTAACGGCTTCTTTTAAGACTTGGGGATGATTGGCAAATAATACAAAATCATCGCCCACAACCGCCCCAGAAAAACCGCTTTCTTTATTGTCCGATTGCAGACGAGGACTGTTGCTTAATAGTCTAATTCCGTTAGATTCTTCGATAACTAAATTAGCCCCAGCGATCGCCTTTTTTGTAAACAACAACTCTACAAAGTCCCGGCTTTTTTGTGCGTCTTTGGTGGCGATGGCTAATAAATATCCCGGTTGTTGTCCATTACTAGGATCGCGATCGCGATCAGTGCTAGTTACAGCTACAGTAATTTCTTCCCCCACCCAAGGCTTAATATCTTGCTCGTAGTCAAGGTTAGTATTAGCTAGTACGCTATTTTTAATTTGGTTTAATTGGTCTTTCGTTTTGCGTCTTTCTTTAGGACTTGCGACTACTTGCGCCAAATCTTCGAGGCGATCGGGATTTACTAGCAGTGATACCATAATTGGCGCTTGCTTAGATACAAATATCGCAGCGCTGGGATTTTTTGGGCTACCAATTAGCGCCCCGTTTCCCAAACTTTTACAACCGCTAATCCCTGTTAAAAATACAATTACAACAGCTAATAGAGAAAAAAATGACTTTTGATTCATAGCGGAAAACCAATTGTAAAGATTAATATTGACAAAATATCAACATTGTGCATTCACCCTAATAACTGGTGGGAATGCTAGAAATAAGTTTAGTACCAAGTTTGAGCAAGATGTCAGCCCAATTTCAACCGCCGATTGTTTCCGTTAGTGTAGAAGAACTTGCCCAATATCTCAATAGTGGTGCAATAGAAGGATTGCAGTTGATAGACGTAAGAGAATTAGAAGAAATTGCGATCGCCTCCCTTCCTAATTTTACGATTTTGCCTTTGAGTCAATTTAACCAATGGGCGGAGCAAATAACTACCCGTCTCGATCCTCATAAAGAAACCTTGGTATTATGTCATCACGGTATTCGTTCTGCTCAAATGTGTCAGTGGTTAGCTAGTCAAGGATTTACCAATGTTAAAAATATTACTGGGGGAATTGATGCTTATGCAAGTCAGTGCGATCGGGGCATTGCCTTATACTAAATCGTCGTGCCAGAAATACTAGCGACCAATTGCATCCAATCTATATAGCTTATTTGTTATCCTGTATAAACAGATTCAAATATTCAGCGAATTTTTAGACAGAATCTTTGCAAGCTCCTATAAAATTGTGCGTCAGGTTCGCTTCAGCTATGCAAGTCCAGCTTACCAACAGACAACAACATATACTTTGGGCAACAATCCGCCATTATATTGCTACAGCCGAACCTGTGGGTTCAAAAGCCTTAGTAGATGGTTATAAGCTGCGCGTCAGCCCCGCCACAATTCGTAATGCAATGGGGGTATTAGAAAAAGCTGGATTACTCTATCAACCCCACACATCGGCGGGTAGAGTACCGTCAGATTCGGGCTATCGAATTTATGTAGATGAATTGATTACGCCTTCGGAAACGTCAACGCGTAAGTTTGAGCAATTATTACAAGACTTGCGTAAAGAAGACTGGAGTTTAGAAGCTTTATTACAAGGCGCATCACAAATTCTTGCCACCGTTAGCGGCTGTATTACATTAATAACAATGCCGCAAACCAGTACCGCTAGTTTGCGTCATCTCCAGCTAGTACAGGTAGATCCGGGGCGAGTAATGGTGATTGTGGTTACTGATGGCTATGAGACACAATCGGCGTTGATGGAGTTACCGGGCATAGAAGAAGGGCAAATTGATCCAGAAGTAGTAGAAAGAGAGTTGCAAATTCTTTCTAATTTTTTAAATAGTCAATTGCGGGGGCAAAGTTTAGCTCAATTAGCGATATTAGATTGGAGTCAATTAAACCTAGAATTTCAACGCTACGGGGATTTTTTGACCAATTTTTTAGCAGATTTGCATCGTCGCGCCAAGCCACCCGCCGCCACCCAAATCATGATTCGCGGCGTATCTGAAGTATTGCGTCAGCCAGAATTTTCCCAATTACAACAAGTCAAGACAATCATCCATCTGTTGGAAGAAGAACAAGAACAACTTTGGCAGTTAATATTTACACCAGAGGTTGAAGGATTGGGCAGGCAGCGAGTGACAGTAAGAATTGGCGCAGAGAATCCTTTAGAGCCAATTCGTGGTTGTACGTTGATTTCGTCTACTTATCTGCGCGGTACTGTACCTGTAGGTAGTGTAGGGGTATTGGGGCCGACGCGGATGGATTATGAAACAGCGATCGCTGTAGTGGAAGCGGCGGCAGATTATTTATCTGAAGCTTTAAGTTAGTAAAAATAATTAGCTGTTTGAATCGTGAAGTTTATTTAGTAAAATAAGATATCTATGAGTAAAAAAATTGC
>CAJQOK010000123.1 GCA_905479905.1 uncultured Aliterella sp. | reverse complement strand
GTTTTAGGCGTAATCTGCGGGTCGCCTCATAATTTTGAATGGGTGGCAAATATCTCTTCATAATTAGGGTTACTGCGCTTGTGATTTGCTTTCACTACTGCCACATACTCAAGGCGAGTGTCTTACCTGAGAGAATTCTGTTTAATTAAAACCTCCTGAAGTTACGGCTCTAATTAGATGACCTTGCAGATTGTCTAATTAGAGTAGCTTGCCATAACCTATACTTCCCAAAATTGCTGGCAAAGTTACAAATTGGACAGATTTGTTTTTAAAGTTCTCGATTCACCAAGTAGGGGTAAAAGTAGCGAAGAGATATTTTACCGCCATGCGACGGCTGAAAGCTTTACCTAGCGCCTTAGCCACCACCTCACTGCGTACCTTTTCTCGCACCAAGTCCCGTTCAAATTCAGCTATTGATGCCATTAAGTGGGCAATTACTCTACCTTGTAGTGTATTCAAATCAAATTGCAGTCCGGTTTGGGCAATTAAGGAAACATCCCAATTCTGAAGTGACTGCAACGTTAGGGTCAAGTCAATAATGCTGCGTCCCCACCGAGTTATGACTGTTACTAAAATGGCATTAATACTTTGGCTTAAAGCTATCATCAGTGAGCGCTCAATGCGGTTATTTTTGGTTCCAGAAGCCGTTTCCTTCCAAATACCGAATACCTCAAAGTTTGAAATAGCAGCATATGACAATAAATCCCGTTCTTGTCTCTCACAAGACTGGTCAGTTGTTGAAACTCGGCAATAAATAGCAATTCCTTGTACCAATTAAACCCTCTGGAATTTAAAGGTCTAACAATTAACCTGGCAATTGAAGTCAGCACAAATTAGGCAGCAGTATAAGCAGGGCGACCGCATAAAAATTATTGAGTCAGGAGCTTAATAAGATAGCTGCGAAAGTCAAAAGGCTAAGAGTAGTAGAGATTCGCTACCCGACGCGGATGCTGAGACAGGCTTGTACGTTCTACCGCCAATTGAGTAAAAATACTCTCCCATGCGGCATGGCATAGGAGAGGGCAATAGTTGAATCTGATGTGAGGAGCAATCATTGTCTTTGCTCATATCAACAGCTTAAATCGTAAGTATGACAGCACTGTGACAGCCGAAGCGCAATGCTATGACAAAGGGTGCAGCAAAGTATGCAATTACTTCCTCATTTACCTCTGTTATACCTAGATACTACCTTGACGTGCTAATAAAATTAAAGCTCTACAATTTACCTAGATAAGTATTAGGTAATACCAAGACATGAGTAATACAGGGCGCAGCAAGAAATTAGCCTCCTTTAACTGCGATGAGGATCTGTGGTCAGAATTTAGGCATCGCTGTCAGGAGCAAGGCACAACCGCGACGGCAACACTTACCCAATTCATCCAACATTACCTAGATGGTTCCCTAGATGACCTGGACGTAAACCCATTGGATAAGCGTTTTGATAAGCAAATTAGAGCAAGCGTGGATGCGTATCTGGCAACTCGCACTGATTTATTGCATAGTCTGGTCACGGCTTTATCTGAGAAGGTGGCGTTTTTAGAAACTCAATTACCCCGCAGCAATAAGAAGGCAGCAATGCAAGGGAGCGCACCTTTGGATGCGATCGCACCCAAAAAACCGGAGTTTTGGTTTATTCAGCCTAGAGCTAAACATTTAGGTTTAGACATCAGTGCCAACCAACGCATGAAAATTGAAATGTGGGCAAATGAATCCTACAAAGAGCGACACGGACAAATCCCCAAGAAACACCCCAATCGATGCACTCAGGCAAGTGCTTACCCCACAGCAGACTTAGATTTATTAGATGCCACTATTAAGGGCGTAGTCGCACTTGGTCATAGTTAAGTTGTACGGACTAGAGGACAAAGCGCTCCAGCGCTACATTTATCCGTTCTCACTTTGTTGGATTAAGTAAATAAAAACAACCGTCGGCAATTATAGCCGCTTGCTGTCAAGATAAAACAGGTATAAGCAAACATCATATATAATGCCCCAAACCCTGATACTGTCGTTAAATCGGTAGGGAGGGATTGATAAGCTTTGATTAACTGTTGGTTTTAACAGGCATTGCGTTACGCAGAAACAAGGGTTTTAGCCGTTACACCGACAAAGTGTAGTATTCCGGTGTAACCTGGAGAATATGAAAATAGACCGTCACGATCAAGCTAAAATTCTATCACCCAATGAGCTATCAAGAATTTTCACCGTTGGGTTGAAATTGCCACGCGATCGCGCTTTGTTCGGAGTCTGTCTCTACACCGGGACTCGGATCGCTGAAGCTTGTTCGCTGCACACTAAAGATGTCTACGCCATTGACGGCAGCATTAGACCCCGCGTTACCATCCGCAAGGGAACGACCAAAGGCAAGATAGAAACGCGATCGGTTCCCGTCAATCAATATCTTCGAGCCTTGCTAGAGGAATACTCGTCTGCCAAGGTCTATTTATTTCCAGGTAGGCACGGGTTGGGACACATCCACCCGGATTCGGCGGACAAGATTCTCCGGGCAGCATTTATAGATTTGGGAATTGAGGGAGCGAGTACCCATAGCTTCCGCCGCACTTGTCTGACCCAGATGCACCGCTCTGGCGTACCATTGAAGGTGATTCAGGAAATTTCCGGGCATAAAACCCTCTCGGCTTTACAGAAGTATCTAGCGGTGATGGATGAAGATTTGGAATCTGCCGTTGCTACTCTTTGTTTTTAACAGTTGACTGTACCCACCGCGCTTTACTGAAAAAAACGCCATGACGACATCCCCAACCAAAAACCTAACTTTTGAGGAGTATCTAACTTACGATCAGGGGACAGACAACCGTTACGAGCTTGTGGATGGAGAGTTGATAATGGTTCCCCTGCCAACGGCTGACCACTCAGATGAAATTGATTTGCTTCTAGAAGTTTTTAGGGCAGAAATTAACCAACAGAAATTACTTTGGAAAGCCAAACGCGATGTAGGAGTATACATCGGGAAATCTTCAAACACAGACAGGGATTACTCACTCACGTCCTATGTTTGTATTCTCTTGTCCGAGGATTGGGCAAAACTTAAAGCTGAAAAAAGAGCAGCAGTTTTAAGGACTGTCCCTCTGATGGTTGTTGAGGTTGTATCAACTAACCGAAAAGATGATTATGTGGACAAGGTGGAGGAGTACCAGGGTTTAGGCATTCCTGAGTATTGGATTGTAGATGGGCGCGATAAATTAGTTTCAGTCCTGCTGTTAGATAATGGACGTTATCACAGGACTGAATTTAGAGGCAGCGAACGGATTAGATCGCGGGTTTTCCCAATGCTTGTCTTAACTGTAGAGCAAGTATTGTCAGCATAAAGGGAGTGACTCTGACCGTTTGCCTTATATCGTTAAATATCACACTTAGTCGCTCTCGTATAATTACGCATTCCTGCCGAGTAGTAAATAAGTCTTATTTTGCAACGAGTTGTGGTTCAGACTTTATCTGGCTTTAATCCTATTCAATATTCTCTTATCAACCCTTTATATCAAGCTTTACACTTTTGAAATGTTGCACGACTTTCTGCTATTCAGCGCCCTCTTAACTTGCGTATTGTTGCTGAGGTCAAAGTAATATTTTTAGCTTACAGTTAAGAAATTGCATTAGTCTCTCCTGGGATAGATGCGTCTAGGAAAAAGCTCTCAACTTGTTATCAAAAGGTTGAATTGCTTAAAGATTGCTATTCAAGGCAACTACTACTGAAATTTTATTTAAAACGAAATATTATGATACCTAAATCATGCCCCAAGTATCAGTACAAGAATTAGTAATTGTCATTGCCGCCAAAAACAACAATCCCACTATACTGACGGCGGACTTTCTGAGGTATAGCGGCATTATTCCTGGCGACTGGGAACTCGCTCGTCAACCAGTCTTCACCAATAGCGCCAGCCAGGTTATTTTTACAAATGGTGTGAGCATCGTTGCCGAAACCAATCGAGTTATTTTCATAGAAGCTCTTGCGGATAAAGACGTATCAGTGATCGCAATTCCTCAGATTGCTCGTAAGTACGTTGAAACCTTACCCAACGCCGAATACCAAGCAATGGGTCTTAATCCTAGAGGATACGCCAGCTTTGACAATTCCGAGGAATCTGCTTGTAACTATCTATCTAAAACCCTTCTTGCACCTGGCGCGTGGCAAGAAGTTGGTACAACACCCGTTAGAGCCACAGTCAACTACGTTTACACTTTAGAGCGCGGACAATTTAATTTAAGCGTCAACGAAGCAGCGCTGCGCCAAGCAAACGAAACCACTCTGCCAATCGTTTTATTTAGCGGCAATTTCAGTTATAAAATTGCGACCAACAGCAAAGAAGAACAGCTAAAGAATCTCTACAAAGCACTAAGTAACTGGCAAGCAGACTTAGACACTTATACGGACATCGTTAACAACAAGTTTCTCGTTCCTGAAAAAGTAGTTGCACCAACTAAGTCATTAGTGCCAAACGTATTTGCAATGCCAGCGCCTGCAATATAAATTACGATTAAAGGGCAAGGGTTAAAGGGAAAAGGAGATATTAAACCTTTAACCCTTGCCCTATTTAAAAAATCACTTTATCCGAAAACCTCTACTAATAATTAAAGGTTAATCATGGCGGGTAGTCGTCAGGCATTTGGTATCAAATGGTGGAACTTATGATGACCCAGGCATCAACTACTACGAGCAACGCTACCAGGAACAAATTCTCAAGCGTCTTCAGAAAAAGGCTCAAACATTAGGATTTGAGCTTGTTGCTACATCCTCCACTCAAATTGTTTCTTAGGAGA
>CAJQOK010000122.1 GCA_905479905.1 uncultured Aliterella sp. | reverse complement strand
CAAAAATAACAGGAAATTAATTCTTGAGAAGCTTCCCAATCGTTATTCCAAATCCCTTCGGATTTAAGGGTATCGATATCTAATTCTGTAGGACGATAAACCCCTTTAGTAAAACGTTCTACCGTGTCCGCCAAAGCCCGACGATAAGAATTTCCTACATCGCGGACAACCCCATCAATATCAAAAATTGTGATCGCACTTGTCAAAATATTTACACCCTACGGGGCAGAGAAATTGATATTGAGCTACAATAAGCGATCGCACGGTTTTAAGCAAGTCCAGTACAAACAAGTGGAGGTAAGATTTGACCAAGTTTATATTAAAAGTTCTGTGGTTGGATGAAAACGTAGCCCTAGCAGTAGATCAAATTGTTGGAAAAGGAACTAGCCCGTTAACTCGTTACTTTTTTTGGCCGCGCAATGATGCGTGGGAAGAACTAAAAAGCGAAATGGAAGCAAAACACTGGATAGCCGAACAAGATCGAGTCTCTGTACTCAATCAAGCTACCGAAGTAATCAATTACTGGCAAGAAGAAGGTAGAAAGCGACCCATTGCTGAAGCCCAATTAAAATTTCCTGAAATTGCTTTTACAGGTAGCGCCTAATAGCTACTTTTAAAAAATTACTGGTTGCCAGAATTGATCCAACGTAAATAACAACAGCCAAAACCGCCCATCCACAACCTTCAAAAGTGTAGTTTGGGCGGTTTTTAAATTAAAAAACTCCTCTATCTATAGCTGGTTAAAGGAGATTTCAAAACAGGTAGAGACGTTGCACTGCAACGTCTCTACAATTTCAGCTACCTAGACCATTCCACCCGCCGCTTGAAACCGGGCGCGGGCGCGTTTGAAAGCTTGATTTGCTTGAATTTGCTCTTGGCGATTAGCATTAGCTGATTGATTCAAATTAGCCTCAGCTTGAGTATAGGCAGTCCGGGCAGTTTCTAAATTAATAGTATCGCCACGTTCCGCCCCATTGACTAAAATAGTGACTTCATTATTTTCAACTTCGGCAAAACCGCCCATTAAAGCGATCGCAACCCATTCTTTATTTGAAGACGGACGAACCCGCATTACAGCAGTATCTAAGGCAGTTAATAGCGGCGCGTGTCCGCTCAAAATACCTACTTGACCAGTGGTACTAGGCAGGATTACTTCTTCAGCCGTAGCATCCCAGACGGTCTTATCTGGAGCAACTACACGAACAGTTAATGTCATAGGAAATAGGTGATTGTAAGTGAGACAAAAAAAGGAAGCTAAGGAAGAATATTTCTCCCTTATCTATTGCCTTTAGCCTTTGAGTTTTTCAGCTTTAGCGATCGCTTCGTCGATGCCGCCTACCATGTAAAATGCTTGCTCTGGCAGGTCATCTAATTGACCGGATAGAATCATCTCAAAGCCTTTAATCGTGTCTTCTAGCTTGACGTACTTGCCCGGAGAACCAGTAAATACTTCAGCGACAAAGAAAGGCTGCGATAAAAAGCGTTCAACTCGACGCGCTCTACCTACAATTAGGCGATCGTCTTCCGACAATTCATCTAAGCCCAAAATTGCAATAATGTCTTGCAATTCCTTATAACGCTGTAAAGTTGATTGAACTTTCCGCGCCAAGTTGTAGTGCTTTTCCCCAACTACACTAGCTTGCAACATATTAGACGTAGAATCTAGCGGATCTACGGCGGGGTAAATGCCCTTAGAAGCCAGACCGCGAGAAAGTGCCGTTGTCCCGTCTAAGTGAGCAAAGGTAGTCGCTGGTGCGGGGTCTGTAAAGTCGTCGGCGGGAACGTATACCGCTTGAATTGAAGTAATCGAACCTTCTTTAGTAGAAGTAATCCGCTCTTGCAAGTCACCCATATCTTTAGCCAAAGTTGGCTGGTATCCTACCGCCGAAGGCATACGACCGAGTAGCGCCGATACTTCTGAACCTGCTTGTACAAACCGGAAGATGTTATCAATAAACAGCAATACGTCTTGCTTGTTTACATCGCGGAAGTATTCAGCCATAGTTAGACCAGTCAAACCAACCCGCATTCTTGCTCCGGGTGGCTCATTCATCTGACCGTAGACTAAGGCAATTTTTGACTCGCCGATATTTTTCTCGTTAATAACCCCGGACTCTTTCATCTCGTTGTAGAGGTCATTTCCTTCGCGGGTGCGTTCGCCCACGCCAGCAAATACGGATACACCACCGTGATTGATAGCAATGTTGTTGATTAATTCCATCATGATGACGGTTTTGCCCACACCCGCACCGCCAAATAGACCAATTTTGCCACCGCGACGATAGGGCGCTAACAAGTCTAGTACCTTAATTCCGGTTTCAAATACCGAAGGCTTTGTTTCTAAGTCTGTAAACTTTGGTGCTGGGCGGTGAATGGGAAAAGTAGCTTCATTATTGACTGGGCCCATATTATCTACAGGTTCGCCCAAGACGTTGAAGATTCGTCCTAAAGTAGCTGCCCCCACTGGTACAGTAATAGCTGCTCCGGTGTCTGTTACTTCCATACCGCGAACTAAGCCATCGGTGGTACTCATAGAAACCGCCCGAACTTGGGTATCCCCTAGTAACTGCTGTACTTCGCAAGTTACAGAAACGTCTTGCCCAGCTTCGTTTTTGCCTTTAATAGTCAAGGCGTTATAAATCTGTGGCATTTGACCGTTGGGAAACTTTACATCCACAACGGGGCCAATGATTTGGGTAATGTAGCCGATATTTGCTTTTTCTGCTGTAGTGACCATGCTTTCGCCTATATTATTAATTTAGCTGCTTCGGCGTTGAAAAATTAAAATTGCCAATGTTCAGATTATCACCCAAAGGGTAACGATTTTATATAGTTATTATCGCGCGAAGTTCGCCGGATAGATTTCTCTACCCGGCAGACTTCGCGCTTCAATTGCTCCGCCTGAGATATTTTTTTAATTAGAATCTAACTCTTGCGTCTTACCACAAAACGAACAGCAAGCTATACTCCAAAATAAGATATATCAGCCTTATTTGAAATTTCCAGAGAAACGGGTCTATGACATCTTATGCTACCTCGTCAGCCAAAGCTGAAATGAGCGAACTTAGGCGATTAAAAACTATCATGCCGCCAGAATTGCAAAGCTGGGTGAGCGTTGAAGGCACAACTGAAGTAAATCCTCCGCTAATCCGTTCGGAAGAAGTTGGTAGCGACCAAGTAGAGATTCAAATTGACTTGGTAAAGTGGGATGCTCTGGCTATGGATCAGCGCAATTTGCTGTTTTGGCACGAAATCTCCCGCGTTCAAAACGACACAATCCCTAAAGATGGTTGGGAAATGGCAGCGTTAGCCATTGGTTTAGGCGGTGCGGTGGGCGAATTATGGGTACAAGATATATTGCTCCTAATACTTGCGCTTTCCTTGTGCGGAGTCTCTGGTTATCGCTTGTACGTGAAAAATAACGGCGAAAA
>CAJQOK010000121.1 GCA_905479905.1 uncultured Aliterella sp. | reverse complement strand
GCAGATAGGGAGTCACGTCTGAGTTTGACGGGTAGGGCTTTCACCTACATCAGCCTTGAAGTTCAGCTAGACTAGAGAGTCTTGGCTGGAATGCTTATTTACGGATTGTTTACCGTGATTTGGCATTCAACGAATCGCAATGGTTATCTTGGTTTACATGAAGATATAAACTAGGCAAAATACGGCGACCTTGATAACATTGTTTGCAACGACGACAACCATTTTTTCTAATTTCGGCGTTGCTGCATTTTGGACATTTCATTCTTTTATTGTGCAACGCCCTACCATTACATTTCAGCAACGCCAAAAAGTCAATCCTGATTCCAAGTTGCTGTCTAAATGTCGATTGACTTCCTCTACAGGCAGATAATGCCATTGATATTCCAGCAATGTTTTTGCGGCGGTTGCTGTCATGTTGTTCGCTCCAAGAGGGGATGGTAGGGCAATCCAACACCTAAAGCGGCTTAGATAGTGCTACGCGCTTATGAAATCCATCTAAATTTAGTTTTGGATACAAATGTGACTAGAAAGTGATAAAAGCTGTCATTTTTTAATCACTTTTACGCTCAATGCTAAAAGTAGAAGTATTGAGTAAGGCAAAATATTAAACTTTAGTCTGTGGCTTTTGAGAAATGTTTGATTTTTTCTATCGCTTTACTTATGGCAACTTAAAATTCACACAAATAATGCTGTTGCAGGGATTTGGCTAAAAAACGCCAGAGAATTCAACGCCACGCGGCGATCGCTCAAAACTTTTTATTAGTATTTCAGCTATACAAGCTAACTTCATATCCAAGTCACTCTGTAGCTAGATGGAAGTTGAATTGTACTGATGATTTACTTGGAAAACTGAATTAAAGATCAAAGCTCCAGTTATCAGCTTTTATTTGTAATTAGGCTTGATTTTCCTGCTCTAAATATCCACTTTTGAACCAATGGCGAGGTAATTCATGGATTTGCAGACTTTATTTCATTTGCTCTACATTACTGGAATGGCGATCGGAGCTATTCACTTTATTTTACTAGGCAGAAATCCTCGCGGGGTTCCTCGATATGAATACTTAGTTGCCGCCTTTATCCCTATATGGTCAGGTCTAGCTTATCTATCAATGACTGTACCTCATGGAGATTTGGAGCAAGGAAAAATTGAAGTTGCGGGTCAAATTGCCCATTTTGCCCGCTACCTAGACTGGGTTGTGACTACACCGTTGTTGCTGCTTGCTTTATCCTGGACAGCAATGCACCATCTGCAAAAAAAAGACTGGACACTAATTGCGTCTTTGATGGGTACACAGGTAATTGTCGTTATTTGTGGCTTAGTTGCCGATCTCTCGGTAGTGCCTTGGGTTAGATACTTGTGGTATATCAACGGTGTCGTTGCCTTTTTGGTTGTTTTAGGGGGAATTTGGGGCCCCTTACGCGCCAAAACTAGAAGTCAAGGAGCAGAATTATCAAGCTTTTATGATAAAATGGTTACCTATGTTACAGTGCTGTGGATTTGTTATCCAACGGTGTGGATTCTTGGTACTTCTGGGTTGGGGGTTTTCAATCAAACCGTTGATACATTTCTATTTTGCCTAATTCCCTTCTTCTCCAAAGTAGGATTTAGCTTACTCGATCTACACGGCTTACGCAACCTAAGTAGCTCATCCCAAACTCGCGTTGATAGCACAGTGGGCAATGTTCTGCATTTTTTAGGCAACATAACTACTAATTCAGGGCAACGGCGTTTAGCAAGGAGAAATAGAGCCTGAGATTTTGCAAGTTGAACCTATAGGCAACGCGCGATCGCCAAAAAGCAAATTTTTATCAATTTGGTAGATGGTATTAAGATACCTTTTTTCTTCTACATCCTAGGTTTCTGTGTAATTGCTACATTAGGACTGATTTCTAATAGTGCGGCGGTAATTATCGGGGCGATGATTATTGCGCCGTTGATGTTGCCAATTCGGGGATTAGCCTTTGGAGCGTTATACGGCAATGTTCTCCTCTTTCGTAAAGGTTTAATAGCAATATTAGTTGGAACCCTTTTGGCAATTGCTCTAGCTTTTTTAGTCGGTTATCTGGTAAGATTTTCAGCGTTTGGTAGCGAGATTATCAGCCGTTTTCGCAACCTACTTTACTAGACTTATGACTTGCCATTGCCGTCGGGGGAATTAGTGGTTTTTAAAGTTCAACTTATTGGCGACCACAACGGCGACCTTGATAACATTGTTGGCGGCGACAACCATTTTTTCTAATTTCGGCGTTGCTGCATTTTGGACATTTCATTCTTTTATTGTGCAACGCCCTACCATTACATTTCAGCGCTCAAAAAAATGCTACTTCCTGCTATACAACAGCGTTTGCGCCAATGGCTGCAACCAAGCCGAACAAGTGCGATCGCCTATGCGGTAATTATTGGTTTAGTTGCAGCACTAGCGGCAGTTTTTCTTAAATTTAGCTCTGGATGGCTTGGCGCTTGGCGCGTTCAATCTTCGGTTTTACAACCAGCTTGGCTAGTTTTACCCCTAATTGGCGGCTCTTTTGGCTTTCTTTCTGGGTTATTAATCCAAAGGTTAGCCCCCGAAGCTGGTGGGAGCGGGATTCCTGATGTTAAAGCAAGTCTTGCCAATTTCCCAATTAAACTTTCTTGGCGCATTGGTTTAGTAAAATTGGCTAGTGCAATCTTGGCTTTGGGTTCGGGGTTAAGTCTAGGACGACAAGGACCCACAGTGCATATTGGGGCGGCTTTGGCGGGGGGATTGAGTCGTTATTTGCCCATGTCTCCCGATCATCGTCGCCAACTAATTGCTGCGGGTGCAGGGGCGGGTTTGGCGGCGGCTTTCAATGCTCCAATTACAGGAGTTTTATTTGTAGTTGAACAGTTACTTCAAGATTTATCAGGGATAACTCTAGGTACAGCGATAATTGCTTCGTTTGTGGGGGCGGTAGTTTCCCGGCTTTTGGGTGGTAGAAGTTTGCAACTAAATCTAGAATTGACGGCAAATGTTACTAGCTTTTCCTT
>CAJQOK010000120.1 GCA_905479905.1 uncultured Aliterella sp. | reverse complement strand
CAGTGTCAGCCAAAAAGCAAAAGTTAACTCCATTGTTACGCCTAACCAACTCATTAACAAAACTGTACCCGTAAAACAAATTAGGATTGCTGTAGGTGCATACTTGCCAAAAAATAAAGCGCTGGAATTTACTCCTAACTTGCGATCATCTTCGCGATCGCTCATTGCATAAATTGTATCAAATCCTAATGCCCACAATACCGTAGCTCCCCATAGCATCCACATTGCGTTATCTAAGCTCTCTGTAACGCTACTCCAGCTAATTAAAACTGCAAAACCCCAAGCAACTGCCATGACCAATTGCGGCACGGGGAACACTCGTTTAGCAGAGGGGTAAAGTAAAATTACCGGAACTGCTGCCACCGACAGCCAAAAGCTTAAAGGATTAAGATAAGATGTGATCGCCCACGCACAAATTAAAGCTGCAATTGCCACTCCAAACCCCACTTTAACGGAGAGCGATCGCACTGCTAGAGGGCGATTGCGGGTTCGTGCTACTTGAGAATCGATATTTCGATCCCATAAGTCATTTACTACGCACCCCGCCGCACTGGTTGCTAAAGTTCCTAGAATTATCGCACCTACTAAAGGTATTGGTGGCGAACCTTGGGCGGCTAAAAATACCGCCCATAAAGCTGGAATCATTAAAATTAATCTTCCGGCGGGTTTATCCCAGCGCAAAAGCCTAACAATAGCCAGCCAAATCGGTATAGGAGTATTTTCTTGTTGAGCGATAGTCATAGGAAAGATAACTATAAAGATAGATGAATTCAGCTTTTGTTTACCATTTATAGAATATCGTTATTTATGATGCTGGGTGCTGGGTGGTAAATTTACATGGTCAATTCTGTTTCCGCTAGTTGGCTAATTCCGACGCAAGTTGAGCAACAAATTATTGCGGCTATCGACTTGGGGACAAATTCTTTGCATATGGTAGTAGTTAAAGTCGAACCGACACTACCAACTTTTACAATTATTGCTAGAGAAAAAGAGCCTGTAAGACTGGGCGATCGCGATCTAACAACAGGTAACTTAAAGTTAGAAGTAATCAATCGGGCGATCGCTACTTTAAGCCGTTTTCAAGAAATTGCTAAAACCTTCAACGCCCAAACAACTATTGCTGTCGCTACTAGCGCTGTGCGAGAAGCGCCTAATGGTAAGGAGTTTTTGCAGCAAGTTGATGAGCAATTAGGCTTGAAAGTTGACTTAATTTCTGGTCAAGAAGAAGCCCGAAGAATCTACCTCGGTGTACTATCGGGGATGGAATTTAACGATCAGCCCCATATTATTATCGATATTGGCGGCGGTTCTACTGAGTTAATTTTGGGAGATAGTCACGAAGCGCGTAGTCTTAGCAGCACCAAAATCGGAGCGGTACGCCTGACTACTGAACGCATTACTACAGATCCCATTAGCGATCGCGAATTTAATTATCTAACTGCCAATGTGCGCGGCGCTTTAGAGCGGCCTGTTGATGAGTTACGCGCCTTGTTGCAACCTGGTGAAGTGGCTCGCTTGGTGGGTACGGCTGGCACGATAGAGACGCTTGCAGCCGTTCATGCGAGAGAAAAACTTGGGTTAACTCCTTCACCGCTTACCGGATACCAATTTAGCCTTAAAGACTTACAAGAAATTGTCAATCGGTTACGCAGGCTCAATTATGTAGAAAGAGCGGCTATTGCTGGTATTTCTGAAAGCCGCTCGGAAATTATTTTAGCTGGAGCAATTATTTTACTTGAAGCTATGAAGCTTTTGGGGCTAGATACGCTGACAGTGTGCGAACGCAGTTTGCGTGAAGGAATTATCGTTAACTGGATGCTTTCTCACGGCTTGATTGAAGATCGTTTGCGCTACCAAAGCTCGATTCGCCAAAGAAATGTCATTAAAACGGCGCAAAAATATCAAGCTAACTTAGAGCATAGCGATCGCGTTGCTAATTTTGCGATCGCTCTATTCGACCAACTCCAAGGCAAACTTCACAATTGGGGAGTAGAAGAAAGGCAGCTATTGTGGTCGGCGGCTATGCTGCACAACTGCGGCTACCACGTTAATCATGCTGCTCACCACAAACATACCTACTATCTAGTTCGTCATGGTGAATTACTTGGATACACCGAAACTGAACTAGAAATTATTGCTAATATTGCCCGTTACCACCGCCGCAGCGCCCCCAAGAAAAAGCATGAAAATTATCGCATTTTATCTAAAAATTCTCGCCAGTTAGTTAACCAAGTTAGTGCATTTTTGCGTTTGGCAGTAGCTTTAGATCGGCGGCAAATTGGGGCGATTAGTCAATTACGGTGTGATTATAGTTTTACATCTTTTGAACTTCACCTACACCTCAAACCCGCCCATCTTAATGATGACTGCGCTTTAGAGCTATGGAGTTTGGACACTAAAAAAGCAATTTTTGAAGCAGAGTACGGCGTTAAATTATTGGCAAGTTTAGACTTAGCGCCTAGTTACATTGAGGCTTAGTTACGCAGGTGGCGATAGCGGTAGAACGTATAGGCATCAAATAATCCGCCGACAAAGCTACAAGTTAAACCAATAATTACTATTCCTCTCCAAGAATTGCCACTCCCAAAAGAGGCTAAAAAATCAGTTATACCTCTATTTATTGCTGTGGAAATTGTCGCAAGTCCTGGAAGATGACTAATTAAAGAGAAACTTACCAGCAGCCCAGATATTAGCAATATTGGAGCTACGAAGCTAAAAACGATTGTTAGCGCCAGCTTGGGGCGAAAACTTGGCAAAATGCTCATTTGGTGCATATTTTTCGTTAGTTAACTAGAGGCAATTTGGGGGTAATTGCTATTTTCTACAATAAACGCGATCGCGCTATGGGTAACTATGTCTTCAACAATCTTAAATTTTCATTAAAAGTTTTGTGAACTCCTCCAAAGCAATCTGCTAAAGCGTACTAAACATATTAGGCAGAAAAGTCTACTGGCATACATTTAGGCGATCTTGGGAAAAACTTAGTAATTTCTATGTATGAGAAAAGGTTTAAGTTTAATAAGAAAACTCAACAATAGGTACAATTGAACTTTTGCGGCAGGCAAAGATTGTGACTAGCTCAAGCTTAAGAGTATGGAGTCAGCGCTTAATAGCCGCCATTTTACTAGGCGGACAAGTATTATTTCACTTACTCAAAGTCAAAATTCACCGCCGCAATACTATCGACCAAATGGCTGCTGTGGGCCCGGAATCTTTGCTAATTGTGCTAGTTACTGCCGCTTTTGTGGGTATGGTATTTACAATTCAAGTAGCTAGAGAATTTATCAGTTTTGGGGCAGTACAGGCGGTAGGAGGGGTGTTAGCGATCGCTTTGACGCGAGAACTTGCCCCAGTAATTGCGGCGGTGGTGCTGGCGGGTAGAGTATGTTCGGCTTTTGCCGCCGAAATTGGCACAATGCGAGTTACAGAACAAATTGACGCGCTCTATATTCTCAAAACCGACCCCATTGACTACTTGGTAGTTCCCCGCACCATTGCTTGCTGCTTGATGATGCCAGTTTTAACATTGATATTTCTAATTACTGGATTAACTGGGGGCTTTTTAGTAGCCAATAACTTATATAACTTGTCTGCAAATGTATTTTTTGATTCGGTGCAGAACTTTTTGAGCGTTTGGGATGTATGTAGTTCAGTAATTAAAGCCGCGTGTTTTGGAGCTTTAATTGCTGTAATTGGCTGTAGTTGGGGCTTAACAACCACCGGAGGTGCTAAAGGGGTAGGGCAATCTACTACCGCCGCCGTAGTTACAGCTTTGTTGGCTATTTTTATCAGTAACTTTCTTTTAACCTTGGTAATGTTTCAAGGTAGCGGTAGCTCGGTGTTGTAAAACTCTAAAATGGTAAACAAGTTAAAGCGAAAATAAAAATTATGACTATTTCTACGCCCCAATCGGCTGCAACGGTACAACTTGCCCCTAGCTATACTTTGCCAATAACTATTGTCATTGCGGCGATTCCCTTATTGCTAATTCAGGTATGGGTTGGATTAGTTTGCGGTTTGTTTGGTTTATTTTTGATGGTTCAAGCGGCAACTTTGCGTCTGCAATTAGGCGATACTGCTTTAGATATCTATCGTGGCGAAACTTTAATTCGTTGCTTTCCTTACGCAGAGTGGCAAACTTGGCGGATATTTTGGCCATCTGTACCAATTTTGTTTTACTTTAAAGAAGTTAAAAGTATTCATTTTCTGCCAATTTTGTTTGACCCCAAAATGCTGAAAAGCGGATTAGAGCAACGCTTCCCTAATCAGTAAAAAATAAATTGTATTGAAGCGTGGGCGAACTTGTTTTTATATGAATTCAGACCAATTTTCAAACCCCAAACCAACTACTAAGCCTGTAACCGATTCAGAAAATACTCTTGATGATAGCGATCGCTTTGCGGAGTTTGATTCAGTAGATGGACAAACGCCAGCATCGGAAAATGAGTTAGTAACTCAAATCGAAACAGGAATTTCTGACATTGAGCAAATAGAATTAAAGGAACAACGAATCGCAGATTTACAAGTCAAAGAACAAAACCTGAAAAAAGAAATCGCCAGTTTGCAAGCTAACTATAGTTCGATTTCTGAGCAGTTGTCGCAAACCCAAAATGCCATGTCGGTAGTGGTGCAAGAATCATTGGCGCATCTGGAACAACGCAAACAAACCCTAGTTATTGCCATTGAGCAACTAGAACGCCGATCTGAACGTATCCGCGCTGAGATGCGAACTACTTTTGCTGGTACTTCTCAAGAATTAGCGATTAGAGTCCAAGGCTTTAAAGATTATCTTACAGGCAGTTTGCAAGATTTGGCAGCTTCCGCCGAACAGCTACAATTAACCTCCACTAAACAGCCGCCCTTAGCTCCAATTCCCAGTGTAGAGCCGCCACTACCTAAAAAAGTTGTTGCGCCCAGTACCCCACAATTTACCGAGCAACGTTTTCAATCGACAAATAAAGAAATTCGCCAAATGCTCGATGAATATCGCACAAAGCCCGATTACTATGGAGAACCTTGGAAATTACGCCGTACCTTTGAACCCATCCATGCGGAGCGAGTATCGCAGTGGTTTTTTGATCAGGGGGGGAGGGGCGCATTAAAAACAATGGGTAGTCGTTTACAAAATATTTTGATTAGTTCCGCCGTTATATCGATACTATCAGAGTTGCATGGCGATCGCCTCCGCGCCTTAATTATCGCAAATACACCCGAACGCTTAGGAGAATGGCGGCGAGGTCTACAGGACTGTTTAGGCATTGTTCGTGCTGATTTTGGACCTGATCGCGGTGTAATATTATTTGAGTCTGCGGATGCTTTAGCAATTAAAGCCGAGCGTTTAGTTAAAGCTAAAGAGTTACCGTTAATTATTGTTGACGACTCGGAGGAGAAAATTAGCCTGTCTTTGCTGCAATTTCCCTTGTTACTAGCTTTCGCTCCCGATCCGCAAATGGTTAAAGAGCGAGAAGACGACTTTTTTAACTAAAGCAATGTCCCTTTTCTAAAAAAAATATGCTTACTTGGTTAACTTTGTGCGGCGCACTTTTGCTTGTAGCTTACTTGCTTGGTTCAACTCCCACAGGCTACACCGCCGCGCGGGTGCTGAAAGGCATTGATATCCGCGAACACGGTTCCGGTTCTACGGGAGCTACAAACGTGCTTAGAACCCTCGGAACAGTCCCAGGTGCGTTTGTTTTACTGGTAGATGCTCTCAAAGGTTACGGCGCGATCGCATTTACTCATTGGCTAGTCAATTTTGCAGCGAATCATCAACTAATTCCTTTAGAAGTAAACTCCGCAATTTGGCTTCCCTGGATGGTAGCAAGTGCTGGTTTAGCCGTTATTTTGGGACATAGTAAGTCAATTTGGCTAGGCTTTAGTGGCGGTAAATCTGTGGCGACAAGTTTAGGTGTTTTGTTTGCAATGTCGTGGATGGTGGGATTGTCTACGATGGGTACTTTTGGTTTAGTATTTGCCTTTTCGCGGATTGTATCGTTGAGTTCTATTGGTAGTGCGATTTCTGTTCCTTTACTAACTATCTTTTTCCACCAACCTTTAGCCTATGTACTATTTGCTCTTACTGGCAGTTTGTACGTTATTTGGCGACATCGTAGCAATATTGAACGCTTAATTGCAGGGACGGAACCTCAAATAGGTCAAAACTTAGCTACCCAACCAGAACAAATGCCCTAAAAAGGTAGGTTTTTTGTCTCAAGTATCTTAGCTTAATGGCACAATTTAGTTATGGATTGGCAAGAAATTTCTGGTAATTGGGTTTTAGTTCCCCCGCACCCAGTGGGGATTGTACATTTTTTAGGGGGAGCTTTTGTGGCGGCGGCTCCTCAAGTAACTTATCGTTGGTTATTAGAACAAGTAGCTGCCCAAGGTTACATCGTTGTAGCTACGCCCTTTATCAATACTCTCGATCATAGTGCGATCGCGCGGCAAGTTTTACAGAGCTTCGAGCGGACTATAAACGAACTACACGAACGAGCAATACTCCGCAAGCAATACTTACCTATTTATGGTTTAGGTCATAGTATGGGTTGCAAGCTGCATCTTTTAACGGGTAGTTTATTTTCTGTAGAGCGATCGGGTAACATTTTAATTTCTTTTAATAACTATGCAGCCAGTGATGCTATACCTTTTGTGCAGCAATTTAATCCGGCTTTTGCTATCGAATTTACCCCTTCCCCTCTAGAAACTAATAACATTGTCCAAGAACGTTATAGCGTCCGCCGCAACTTGCTAATTAAGTTTAGCAATGATACCCTCGATCAATCTGCTGCTTTGACGCAAATATTGCAAAAACGTTTCCCTAATATGGTGACAGCCCAGACTCTTAACGGCACTCATACTACACCATTGGGGCAAGATGTCAAGTGGCAATCGGGAACAACGTTCACACCTTTTGATGCGATGGGACAGTGGTTTAAACAAGAAGTTTATCGGGATCTAAATCAATTAAAAAAAGCTATTACTTTCTGGTTAAATCCTCTAAAATCTTTATAAATTAATGATTAAATTGTATTTTACTTAATTATTCATGTATACAATTTTAATTATTGATGACGATCCAATAGTACAGTTGACACTAAGAAAAATCTTAGAAAATCAAGGTTATCAAATAATTACGGCGACCGAGGGAGCTGTCGGGTTAGAAAAGGCACAACAATTACAACCAGCGTTAATAATTTGCGATTGGCTAATGCCAGGAATGGACGGTATAGAAGTTTGCCGTCAAGTGAAAGCTAATCCTAATTTATCTACTACCTTTTTTATTGTCTTAACTTCTTTAGATTCGGTGGCAGATGTAGTTAAAGGTTTAGACGCTGGGGCGGATGATTTTATTGCTAAACCTATTGAGCAAAATGAATTAAAAGCGCGGGTAAGAGCGGGTTTAAGGTTGCACCAAATGAGCCGCGACTTGCAAAACCAAAAGCAGCTTTTAGAGACAGAATTAGGCGAAGCTGTAGACTATGTACGAAGTCTTTTACCTACTCCTATGTTTCAGCCTCTAACTATCAATTCGCGCTTTATACCTTGCAAAAAACTAGGTGGCGATTGTTTTGATTATTACTGGTTAGATGCTGATTATTTAGCTATTTATTTATTAGATACGGCGGGTCATGGATTAGGGGCTACTTTGCCTTCTATTTCTGTATTAAATATACTTCGTTCTCGTGCGATCGCGCGCCTTAATTATTATCAGCCAAACCAGGTATTGAGCGCGCTTAATGATACTTTTCAAATGAACTATCACAATAATAAATATTTTACAATTTGGTACGGAGTTTATAACCGTGTCAATCGGCAACTAATTTATGCCAGCGCCGGACATCCCCCCGCAGTATTACTATTTAAAGATGCTCAAAATAATAGTCAAATAAAATTACTCGAAACTACGGGCGTACCTGTAGGGATGTTTCCCGATTCTAAATATACAAATGGGTTCTGTCAAATTGAAGAATTTAGCAGCCTTTATATATTTAGCGATGGAGTTTATGAGATTAATTCAGCAAGTGGTAGAAACTGGGACTTTGACGATTTTGTAAATCTCCTTCAAGAACGACACAGCAATAAGAATGTCAATCTTGATGAAATATTGAATGATCTACTAACATTAAAC
>CAJQOK010000119.1 GCA_905479905.1 uncultured Aliterella sp. | reverse complement strand
ATTATCAAGATTTTGTCGAAAATTCCTGGCAGCAATTTTCTGCTTGAAGGTAGCTATTCAGACTTGAGAAAAAATAGGGTGGTACAGCGTTGCAAATTGTTTCTAGTCAAAAAATACAAAATGCGTGTTTTTTTACTCTTTGTGCTTTCAAGGCTCATCATAACTTGGGATAAACTTAACTCCAGCACAAAGGCAAGTACGAACCTATCGCCACCTTTCTATTCGGCTGATATTACTACGCTGTAATTGTCAGCCAGTTGCAGCAAATTCTTCACTGGCATTTCTTCAGAGGTTGCCTAGGGTACTGGGAAGCTAAAAACGCCATTTTTTATTTTGATCGCTCAGGAAAAGTAATCGTATTACTACAGTGTTAGGTAAATCCTAGGGTCAGTTTCTGGAACTTTGAACCCTGAAACCGACATAATTGGGTAGTGGAATATACATTTTTAAGGTTATCTACAATAATTTAGATCAAAATCGCTTTATTTATGGTCATCTGGCTTTAAGATCGGGACTATGTGTGGTGTGGATTGTGTTAAGGAGTATGATGACTGCCCATTCACTCCTCTTTGGCAAGCGATTAAGAGCCTTCGTAAAAGGCCCCGGTTCCGATGGTGGTAGCAAATGGTCTAAAGGAGCGACTTCTATAGTCCGCGTTGCTACTAGCGGGGTGGAATCAAAAACTGAATCATTGCCTTCAGGACGGAGATTATTCAAAAATCTTTATCTATGGTTGTGCTTAAACAAAGAGTTTAATAAGCGACTATTTGATATTGTATTTTCGCTGTTCGTGTTGATTGTATTTTCTCCATTGTACTTACTGCTAATTTCGTTAATTGCCATAAGTTCAAAAGGGCCAATTTTCTATCTGCAAAAACGAGTAGGTAAAAATTACAAACTTTTTACTTGCATTAAGTTTCGCACTATGGTCACGAATGCCGACGAGGTATTGTTAGATTTAATGGATTCTCCGGTATTTCGCCAGGAGTTTGAAAATAACTTCAAGCTAAAAAAAGACCCTAGAATAACAAAGATTGGCAAATTTTTACGATTGACTAGCCTTGATGAGTTTCCGCAATTTTGGAATGTTTTGCTAGGAGACATGAGTGTAGTAGGCCCTCGCCCTTTAGTGGTTGAAGAATTACCTAAGTATGGTGGATATATCGATAAGGTTTTAACTATAAAACCTGGGATTACAGGATTGTGGCAAGTGTCAGGAAGGAATGACATTCCCTACAACCGCCGCATTCAAATTGACCTTTACTATGCAAAAAATCATAGTTTTTGGTTAGATGTATGGATAATTATCAAAACAATTGGAGTTGTACTTGTCCCCAAAAATAATGGCGCTTACTAAAGCAATATTGTTGTAGAGGTTCGATGCTTAAAAATTGTAGCTCGAACCTTAATTTTTTAGAGAAACTTTTGCAAATAAAAAAATACATTTAATAAGGTTTTCAATTAAGTTTAGAATTTTAATTAATTTATTACTGAACCTAAAAAATATTTTTCTTGGCAGTACAAATAAATTTTAAGAGTAACAATAAACACAAGTTAAATTCTAATTAAATTTATTTAATACCAATCGTTGGAAAAATCTCACTCATCTGGTAACTTGTATCAGATGAGTATTTACTTGAGATCATCCCAAAGGACTAGCATGAGTGAAGGCAAACGAGCGCTGATTACAGGAATTACCGGACAAGATGGTTCTTATCTAGGGGAACTTCTCCTTGAAAAAGGTTATGAAGTACACGGTATTATTCGCCGCACTTCAACATTTAATACTGATCGCATCGACCATATGTATGAAGATCCCCACAAAGAAGGGGCGCGGTTATTTTTACACTACGGCGACTTAACCGACGGTACAACTCTAAGAAGAATTATAGAAGACGTTAAACCCATAGAAATTTATAATTTAGGCGCTCAGTCTCACGTTCGAGTTAGCTTTGATTCGCCAGAGTATACCGTTGATACAGTGGGGATGGGAACGCTACGTTTATTAGAAGCAATTAGAGATTATCAACAGCGTACAGGAATTGAAGTCCGGTTTTATCAAGCGGGTTCGTCAGAAATGTATGGTTTAGTGCAGCAAGTACCCCAAAAAGAAACAACACCTTTTTACCCGCGCAGCCCTTACGCTTGTGCTAAAGTTTACGCCCACTGGCAAACCATCAATTACCGTGAATCTTACGATTTATTTGCCTGTAACGGCATCTTATTTAATCACGAATCCCCCCGCCGAGGAGAAACTTTTGTTACGCGCAAAATTACGAGAGCGATCGCCCGTATTGTTACAGGAAAGCAGAAAAAAACCTATCTAGGCAACCTCGACGCTAAACGCGATTGGGGCTACGCCAAAGATTATGTGAAAGCTATGTGGCTAATGTTGCAGCAAGACAAGCCCGATGACTACGTAATTGCGACCGGAGAAACCCATAGCGTCCAGGAATTTCTTAATCTAGCTTTTAGCCATGTCAATCTTGATTGGCACGACTATGTAGAATTTGACGAGCGTTACTTGCGTCCAGCAGAAGTAGAATTATTAATTGGCGATCCAAGCAAGGCAAAGCAAGTCTTAGGCTGGGAACCTACAGTTACGTTTAAGGAATTAGTCGCAATTATGGTAGAAGCTGACTTACAAGCCCTAGGTGGTTTGGGTGCTAAGGGTAACGGTGTTCAAGCCCTTGGAGAACTAGCGACAACTCGGCAGCAGACTAGCAATCAATTTTAATTTATATAAAAGCAATAAAATCATGACCGTTTTAGATTTAAAAGACAAACGGATTCTTGTTACTGGTGGGGCGGGATTTTTAGGTCGCCAAGTAGTCGAGCAACTAGGGGTTGCTGGGGCAGATTCTAATAAAATTACGGTAGTAAGATCCAGCGATCGCGACTTGCGAACTTTAGAAAACTGTCAGCGTGTTATTGAGCATCAAGACATCATAATTCACCTAGCAGCCCACGTGGGCGGTATTGGTTTAAATCAAGTCAAACCTGGGGAATTATTTTATGACAATCTGATGATGGGCGCACAACTAATTCACTGTGCCTATCAAGCAGGAATTGAAAAATTTGTTTGCGTCGGTACAATCTGCGCCTATCCAAAATTTACCCCTGTACCTTTTAAGGAAGATGACCTCTGGAATGGCTACCCAGAAGAAACTAATGCGCCCTATGGCATTGCTAAAAAAGCTCTATTAGTACAACTCCAGGCTTATCGGCAGCAATATAATTTTAATGGCATCTATCTATTGCCTGTAAATTTGTACGGCCCTGAAGATAATTTTAATCCCGATAGTTCCCACGTAATTCCAGCTTTAATTCGTAAAGTCCACCAAGCGCAACAACGGGGTGATCGGCAACTTCTCGTTTGGGGGGATGGCACTCCTACTCGTGAATTTCTCTACTCCCAAGATGCGGCACGGGGTATTGTGATGGCGACCGTTGCTTATAATGAAGCAGATCCTGTCAATTTGGGAACAGGTTATGAGATTTCTATTGGCGACTTAATTAGCTTAATTTGTCAGTTGATGGAGTTTGATGGCGAAATTGTCTATCAAACAGATAAACCAAACGGTCAGCCGCGCCGTTGCTTAGATACCAATAGAGCAAAACAAGCTTTTGACTTTACAGCCCAAATAGATTTTAAACAAGGGCTAAATAATACGATCGCTTGGTATCGCCACCACTCTACTTAAAATTGTAGGGATGCGTTTTAAGCGCGTCTCTACTCCCAACTACGGGCAATTTATTATTACTACTAATCCTCCCGCAAACAAAAATCAATTAAGGCAGTTGCTTTTACAACAACGCCAACAGTTGCCTCTTTCCCAATGGCAAGAAAAAAGTAGCCAGATTTGCGCTTTATTGCAATCATCGGCTCTATTTATCAACGCTAAAACTATTAATGCTTATTTTAGTTTTCGCTTTGAACCAGATTTGAGTTGTTTATTTACTACTAAACATAATTGGGGGTTTCCACGCTGCGTTAATAAATCGTTGATTTGGCACTCTTGGGCATGGCAACAACCTTTACAAACCAACTTTTACGGCATTTTAGAACCTTTACCTACGGCTCCTTTTTTACAACCAAAAGATGTAGATTTAATTATTGTTCCGGCTGTTAGTTGTGACGCACTGGGCTATCGTTTAGGCTACGGGGGCGGTTACTACGACCGCTTGCTTAGTTCTCCACTCTGGGGAGCAGTACCCACTATAGGAGTAGTCTTTGATTTTGCTTTTATACCCCAGTTACCAATTAATTGTTGGGATCAGAAGCTGCACGGCGTTTGTACAGAAAAAGAGTTAATAATGCTGAACTAATTTTTAATTTCAGCCGCGCAAAGGAGAATTCTCCTCTGCGCCCTAACCACCTACCTTTAGCAAGCATTTAGTTAGATCAATATAATTTCATAGTACGACACTTAATGTAAATAAGTCAAGGGGTTTTAGAAAATAAACTAATAATATTTAGAGCAAAATAAGGGGGGATAAAAAGAAAATTGTAACTAAATATGAATAATAATTTTAGTTAAATAGATAGGTAAAGAAATGAAAGGGAAGAATATAACTTACGGGCAAAGTTGGAGAAACGTTATTAAGTATGGAGTATTGGGATCTAGCACAATTTTGATGTTATTGCCGTTGTTGTGGCTAGTGAGTACATCATTAAAATCGCCGACTGAGGATATATTTCAATTTCCACCACAGTTGTTGCCAAGACAGCCGACAGTAAATAATTACATTCGAGTTTGGCAAACAAACCCCTTTGGCACATATTTATTTAACAGTAGTGCGATCGCCGTATTAAGCGTAGGATTGAACTTATTATTTTGTGCTTTAGCAGCTTATCCCTTGGCAAGATTAGATTTTCGGGGAAAAGAAGTAATTTTTAGCTTAATTGTTTCCACAATTATGATTCCCTTTCAGATTGTGATGATTCCCTTGTATATACTTACAGTCCAGCTAGGAATCAGAAATACTTATATAGGAATTATTTTTCCGGCGATCGCCTCCGCCTTTGGCATATTTTTACTGCGACAAGCCTTTGCCGCCGTACCAAAAGAAATGGAAGAAGCCGCCCGTATGGATGGCTGTACAGAATTAGGATTGTGGTGGCACATAATGCTACCTGCGATTCGCCCCGCCTTGATGACATTGGCAATTTTTGTATTTATCGGCTCTTGGAGCGATTTTTTGTGGCCTTTAATAGTTTTAGATCGCCCCGAATTGTACACATTGCCCTTGGGAGTAGCCAATTTAGCGGGGACTTTTTCTTTAGACTGGCGATTAATTGCCGCAGGCTCGGTAATTTCGATTGCTCCAGTGTTAGGACTATTTTTACTTTTACAACGTTATATAGTGCCAACGGAGGCGGGGAGCGGGGTAAAAGGGTGAAAACTTGGCAGTTTTGCGATCGCAAAACCTCAATAAACAGAGCAATTGTTCTCAAATATTACTTGTTTGGGTGCAAAGTGTAACGGAATGCAAAGTATAATTAAACCCAGAAACATTAATAATCCTCACAAGTAAAAAAATATATATGCGAGTAGCGATCGCCGGGGCAGGTCTAGCAGGACTGTCTTGTGCCAAATATCTAACAGATGCGGGTCATACGCCGATAGTCTTGGAAAGCCGGGACGTATTGGGCGGTAAAGTGGCAGCGTGGAAAGATGCAGACGGCGACTGGTACGAAACTGGGCTGCATA
>CAJQOK010000118.1 GCA_905479905.1 uncultured Aliterella sp. | reverse complement strand
ACTTCAATTAATACAGTTTTATTGCTAGTGATCGAGATATTAAAAACGACTGATCAATTACATAGCGTAACTTTCGGAATCACTGCTCATTTCACTCCTTAACCAACTGGAGTTAAGGATTCGCAGTCAACAAATTGTTAGATATGCGAACGGGTTTTAAAAACCTATCTCAGATACAGAACCCGTTAAGATTGTCTGCCAAGAACGAACAACAACTGTTGCGAACTTTAATCCATGACTGTTGTTTGCTGCTGCACTAAATGTCTAAACATTCTCAGATATTTCTGGAATTGCATTCTCTGCCATTGAAATAAGTATATAACGACTGAGAAGTAACTGTAGCTTTAAATTACTACAGTTATTGCTTAGTTAAATCGTTTTCAACCTAACCAAAAACTAAAACAATGCTTGTTTCTACTTTTGAACTTCTTGTCAAACCACAGCTACCCAAAAGCCTTCTTGACCAATCGGGTCTACCACCTGAAATTGAAAGGCTCAAAAAACTTAGTCGTGTAGTTATTCAAGGTTATTTTTTGACGATCGCTAATCCTAACCCTCATTCGGTCAAAATTTCTCTAGTCTTTACATCTGTTCCACCTGTAGATATTGATGGCACTGTTATCTTTGTAGACGTTGATGGCAATGAAAAGCCTCAGAAACTTAAGAGGGAACCAGCAACTAATAAAGCCGGATATACTTTTGACATTCCTGCTGATGAAACAGCATTGTTTCTTTTGCAACCAGACTTTATTAGTAACCCGAAAATTATAGATGACGCAAATTTCGAGATTCGGGGTTATGTAGAAATTTATGTCTCTAGGCTTTCAAAGATCAAGAAGTCTGTAAGCCTTCTACTGACACCTGAACATCGAGGAACATTTTTTGACAGCTTAGATGAAAATAGCAACACTAAGCTCGATCAAATTGCCTACAGCCTTCCTACAGCTACTGGAAGTTCACTCTTTAAGCTTACATAACCACCTGAACTAACAAGGCTTCTAAATGTAATTTTCTTAAGAAGCCTTGTTCTTTTTGAATAACATTACCTACTTTAATTATGAAGTTTCAGCCCCTTTCATTTAGTTGGGTCGCAGTTCATCCAGAACCAAAGGGCGTTATTGAGTTTCTGGGAGGGGCGCTTTTCGGCTCCGTTCCCAATATTTCTTACAGCCATTTCCTCCACAGCCTCTATGAAGCTGGATACACTATAATTACTTTGCCTTTCAGGTTTGGACTTGACCATGCCGCTATTGCCGACGACTTGTTATCTGAACGCGATCATGTCCTTCAGCAATTAGGTGAGTTTCATCAAGACCTACCTCGTTTTTGGGTTGGTCACAGCTTAGGTTGTAAGTACATTATTTTGCTAGAGGCGGATCAAAAAATTTGGAATCAACCTGCTTTATTAATTGCTCCTGACATCTCTGATACTAGGGATGCTGTTCCAATTTTGCCAGTAGCAGCTTTTCTAGATGCGATTGGTCAGGGTGTAAATCCCGATCGCAAGGAAACTCAAGCTCTCCTTAAAGAAAAGAAAAATAGTTTATTTAACCTAACCGCACTAATCTCCTTTGAGGGAGATGAACTTGCAGGTAATCAAGCTGGCTCTCCTGATGAAAGCGATGTGGCTCTGTTTATTCAAGAGTTAGATAATAAGAGTGGTCTTCAGCTTCTTAAGCAAGAGATTTCAGGGAAAAACATAAAACATACAGAAATTGTTGGCATTAGAGTATACAAGCCAGATGGCACATATTCTTTTGTTGACCTTGATGTTACTGATGCCATCTTTGAAGACCCTCAAAAACGTCAGCTAGAGCCTCTTGCCATCGAATTTTTAGAAAAATTAAAGGCAAGGTTAGATGAAATCTCAACGTAAGAGGTGAAACGCTGACCGGATACTTATAAACTTTTGCGTACTCAACAATTCAAAAACTCACCATTTCAATTTTTTGGCACTCTAAAAGTTCAAAACAAAGACTACTGAAAGATAAGCTGTCTGTAGTCTTTTGTACGATTCATTCGTCATTGATGGTTTCTACAGAAACAGTCTCTAACACATCTTCCAATTCTTCAATTGTTGGTAAACTGCTTTTTAGTTGTTCTGGCAATGCACTTTGAAGTTGATACGCAGAAACGCCAATCGGTTTACTGAGATCGCGCGATCGCATACTCGGCGATCGCGCAAAGGCAGTGCGCTCCGCGCGATCGCCTGATTTTTGCTTTTGCACAGAATTATCCCAATGCTAGGCTGGTCGTCTGGGTGGCGTAGCAAGTCGTCGGCGGCGGAAAGATAAAAGTTCATCTTACCCGAAAATTCGTATGCGGAAATCAGACATTTTTAGGTCAACAACCACATAGCAGCGCAAGCGTAGATGATAGAACAGCAAATCAATATAGAAATCTTGTCCTCCTACCTCAAGATGGTATTGGCTTCCCACAAAGGCAAACCCAACTCCTAGCTCCAACAAGACATCGCGGATGTGGTCTATCAAAGCCCGTTCTAAATCGCGTTCAAGTGCATCCTTTCCTAAACTTAGAAAGTCAAAATTATAGGGATCTTTCAATAACTGCTGCGCTAGTTCTGATTGGGGTTTAGGCAAAGTGCGGTCAAAGTTAGTAGTCGCTTTTCCTTGGCGGCGGTACAGTCCGCTTTCAATTTGATGAACTAAAATGTTGCGGCTCCAACCGTACTGAATTGTTTGCTGGATATACCACAGGCGTTCTGTTGGTTCTTTAACAAGGTCTAATAGTCGGACGTTATGACCCCAAGGAATTTGTGCAACAGGTTGTTGCACAAATGATTCCTCTAAATACGCTTCGGCAAATGCCCTCATGTACTTAAGATTGCGTGGTGAAAAACCCTTCATTTCGGGAAACGAGGAGCGCAAGTCAGCAGATAAGCGCTCAATTACCTTAGCTCCCCAGCCTTGCTGCTGTTGCCTTTGCAGAATGTCCCGCCCAATCTGTAAGTTCAGTAATACCAACTCGCGGATAAAGCGCAAGTACCGCTTGTACTTGCGCGCTGCGGATACGTTTTTTGAGGTCGCGGAGGAAGTCGTCGTAACCCTCAGCTATTGAAGCTCGGTCATTTGCCATACTATTTTTGCTATTTAACTTTTTGCGTATTCAAATAGTCGAATTTTCAACATTTTGGCG
>CAJQOK010000117.1 GCA_905479905.1 uncultured Aliterella sp. | reverse complement strand
CTAATATCTTCCCGTTTCGCGCTAGTAGTCATTTTCTCTACTTTGCTGGGCTAAATCTAGAAAATGCGGCAATTCGTCTGGAAAATGGCTTATTAGAATTGTTTATGGATGATCCGCCTAGTAGTAATACTTTATGGCATGGAGAAACCCCAAAACGCGAGGAAATAGCCGCAACTATTGGCGCAGATTTGGCTTACCCTTTTGCCAAGTTAAGACAATGTACTTATAAAGCTGCCACAATTCCTGTACAAGATATTGTTACTCGCCAACAACAAGATAAATGGTTACAACGTAAGGCTAGTTTAGAAGGTGTCGATCTAAAGTTAGCAAGTGCGATCGCCTGGTTGCGTCTGTCTCACGATGAATCAGCTATAGCCGAAATTAAACAAGCAGCCCAAGTAACTGTAAAAGCCCACCAATCCGGAATCTCCGCAACTAAAAACGCCAAAACTGAGGCAGAAGTCCGCGCGGCTATGGAGCAGGTAATATTAGCTAATAATATGACTTGCGCTTATTCTAGTATCGTTACTGTGCGCGGCGAAGTTCTCCATAACAATCACTACAATAATAATTTATCACCAGGAGATTTACTCTTAGCAGATGTAGGGGCAGAAACCTCTAATGGCTGGGCTTCAGATGTAACACGCACTTGGGCAGTTTCGGGTAAATTCTCCCCCACCCAAAAAGATATCTACGATGTCGTATTAGCCGCGCACGATGCTTGTATTGCAGCCATTTCTCCGGGAGTGGAGTATCAAGAAATTCATCTGCTGGCGGCGAAAGTAATTGCTCAAGGATTGGTAAATTTGGGCATTTTACGCGGAAAATCAGAGGATTTAGTTGCTATGGATGCTCATGCACTGTTTTTCCCTCACGGTGTAGGGCATCTGCTAGGCTTGGATGTTCACGATATGGAAGACTTGGGAGATATAGCAGGTTACGAACCAGGACGAAAAAGAAGCGATCGCTTTGGGTTATGCTATTTACGTCTAAATCGTCCTTTACATCCCAATATGATAGTTACAATTGAACCTGGTTTCTATCAAGTACCCGCAATCCTAAATAACCCCGAAACTCGCACCAAATACAAAGATGCCGTCAATTGGCAACAGTTAAATAAATTTGCCGATGTACGCGGGATTCGCATTGAAGACGATGTATTAGTCACAACCCAAGGTAGCGAAGTGTTAACAGCCCAATTGTCTACAAATGCAGAATGAATTAATCTCCTGTGATGTTTTAGTTGTCGGCGGTGGTACAGGCGGAACATCCGCAGCAATTCAAGCGGCGAGAAGTGGGGCTAAGACTATCCTTGTTAGCGAATTTGAATGGCTAGGCGGAATGCTAACTTCTGCCGGGGTAGCTGCCCCCGATGGCAACGAATTACAAGCTTTTCAAACTGGGCTTTGGGGCGAATTTTTACACCAATTGCAACAAAAACAAATAGGCGGATTAAACAATAGTTGGGTAAGTTTTTTTAGCTACAATCCCCGCTTGGGTGCAAAAATATTTGCAGATTGGGTAAAAGAATTACCAAATCTCTATTGGATTGCTGGAAGCATCCCCTTAGAAGTTCTTAAAGAAGGGAACAAAATTACTGGGGTAAGATTTAGCGATTTTACAGTTGCAGCTAAGATTACCTTAGATGCTACTGAACTTGGAGACTTACTCGCCTTAGCCGAAATTCCCTATCGTTGGGGTTGGGAATTCCTTGCCCAATGGGGTGAAGTTAGTGCGCCAATTGCAGAAAATGAATTAACTAAAACTTACCCAGTGCAATCGCCTACTTGGGTAGTAATTATGCAAGAATTTGAAAGTGCGATCGCACCCATAATTCCCGCACCACCAAATTACAACCCCACAAAGTATACTGACGCTTGGACAGACTACGGACAAGCAGAATTTTTAAACTACGGACGATTGCCAGGTAATCTATTTATGATTAACTGGCCCAAGCATGGTAATGATTACGCCGAAGACGTAAAACGTCTAATTGAATCAGAAACATCGCAACAGCAATTTTTGCAACAAAGCCTCTGGCATACCCAAGGTTTCGCTCACTTTATTCAATCTCAATTTGGACGCAAATACGGACTAGCAAACAATATTTTTCCTGTTGGCAATGGTGCTTATGCCCTACACCCTTACTACCGCGAAAGTCGCCGCCTAGTTGGAATAACTACCGTTACAGAACAAACTATTTTACCCATACCTGGAGGAAATGTCGCCCAGTTACAACCGGAAAGCATTGCTATAGGTAACTACGCAAACGATCACCATTACCCCGGCGTAGATTTTCTCCTCCAGCCTAAATCTATCCGTTGGGGAGGTCGCTGGACAGGTACACCCTTTACTATTCCTTATAATTGCCTCGTACCAGTGCAAACCGATGGTTTATTAGCTTGTGAAAAAAATATATCTGTTTCTCATATTGCCAATGGTTCAACTAGATTGCAACCTGTAGTTATGAATATTGGGCAAGCGGCGGGAATGGCGGCGGCGCTGTGTGTAGAGTTAGGCTGTCAACCGCGAGACTTGCCTGTAAGCAAGCTACAAAACGCCTTATTGCAAGCTAAAACTTCTATTATTCCCTTATTCAATTTGCCCCCAAATCATCCCGATTGGTTGTACTGGCAGCGCTATTATTTAGAGCATCTGGAAGCTTATCCTGTTAGCGGCAACTGCCCTTGTACTCAAAATGCCTCACCTCCCTTAAAATCTAATTCTCGCGTCTTTGAGGGCGTTTTTAACCGCCGTAGCGACCAAGATTATACGCTGACCTTAACGGAATCAATGCAGACATGGCAATTAGTAACAATGCGATCGCACATCAACGAACAATTACAAATATGTCCCGATAACCAACCTCTAAAAGTTTGGGGAACTCTCAACCACTCAGGAAAATGGTTATTAGTAGAAGACCTAACACTTTTCATTACTAAAAAGTAAATTAATGTTTGCAGAACAAGAGACAATAGAGAAAAGTAAGAGTTCTAGAGAAGGGTAAAAATATTAATGAACTCGTCAAGACCGGAAAATGTCTGTGGTGGAGTAGCTCGTCAGTCTGAAACTCAAGCTATTATTCCTCGATTAAAATCAGCCTATCCACGTCCGCAACTACAACGCTCCAACTGGATAAATCTTAATGGTGTGTGGAAGTTTGCTTATGACGATGAGGGACAATATACTTCGCCTGTAGATATTTCTGAGTGGAGTCACTCGATTGAAGTGCCATTTGCGCCGGAATCAATCAGGAGTGGAATTGGTGACACGAGTTTTCATCCTAACTGTTGGTACGATCGCGAATTTGAACTATTTAAAGATGAAAACCGCGTTCTGCTTCACTTTGGCGCTGTAGATTATTGCGCCCGCGTGTGGGTAAACGGGCAGTTTATAGCAATGCATGAAGGTGGATACACGCCTTTTACTATTGACATTACCTCTGTTTTAAATGAGAACGGCAAGCAGCGCGTTACAGTCTGGGCGCAAGACGACCCCCAAGACTTAGCCAAACCGCGTGGTAAACAAGATTGGCAATTAGAACCTCATAGTATTTGGTATCCACGTACTAGCGGTATTTGGCAGACTGTATGGCTAGAGCGCGTGGGAAAAACCTATATTGATCGCCTTTGTTGGACTCCCCAATTCGAGCGGTGGGAAATTGGTTTTGAAGCTTTTATCACCGGACAGCATAATGAAATTCAAATTAGTGTCAAATTGAGCGTTGGCGACCAATTGCTGGTAAACGATCGCTACGATGTGTTTAACGGAGAATTGCATCGCCGTATCACCCTTTCTGACCCAGGGATTGATGACTACCGCAACGAATTATTGTGGTCGCCAGAGAAGCCAACACTGATTGATGCCCATATTCAACTATGGGATAAAAATAATCAACTACTAGATGAAGTCTATTCCTACACGGCAATGCGGACAGTAGGTATACAGCGCGATCGCTTTATGCTCAATGGGCGACCTTATTATTTACGGTTAGTTCTAGATCAAGGCTATTGGAGCGACACCCTAATAACTGCACCCTCTGACGAAGCGCTGCGGCGTGATGTAGAGTTAGTAAAAAGTATGGGATTTAATGGTGTCCGCAAGCACCAAAAAATTGAAGATCCTCGCTTCTTGTATTGGGCAGATGTACTAGGGTTGTTGGTTTGGGAAGAAATGCCCAGCGCTTACCGCTTCACGCCTACAGCCGTAGAGCGCATTACCCGCGAGTGGACGGAGGTAATTAAGCGCGATGCCAGTCATCCGTGCATTGTAGTTTGGGTTCCCTTTAATGAATCTTGGGGAGTGCCTAACTTGGTTGAAACAGCAGCGCATCGTAACTACGTTTTGGCGCTGTATCACTTAACTAAAACTTTAGACTCAACGCGGCTAGTAATTGGCAACGATGGTTGGGAAAGTACCGATACTGACATTATTGCCATCCACGACTACGATAACAAACCGCAGCAATTATTGAAACGCTACGGTGAGGATGTGAAGTTAGCAGACTTATTTGATCGCCAGCGTCCGGGAGGACGAGTCCTGACGCTTGATGGCTATCCCCATCAAGGACAGCCTGTAATGCTAACGGAATTTGGCGGTATAGCTTACGCTAAACCCTTAGAAAACATTGATACTGATAAAATTTGGGGATACGTGCGCTCTAACGATATCACCGAGCTACAAATGAGGTATGAGGCACTGCTAGGGGCAATCAACAAAATAGAGATGTTTAGCGGCTTTTGTTATACCCAGCTTACCGATACTTTCCAAGAAGCTAATGGCTTATTGTATAGCGATCGCACGCCGAAGTTTCCCATCTCTGCGATCGCTGCGGCAACTAAAGGAGTTGAGGAGGATGATGTATTTCCAGGAACTTTTAAAACCGGATGGGCGCAAGCTGACTCTATACAGTCGCTCCCCGATTGATGAAAAGATTGTTGCACCTAGTCCTAGTAATGAACCTGTCGCCGCAAACCCGCATTTGCGCTGGCATCCTTTACGCGGCGAATGGGTAGCCTACGCTAGTCACCGTCAGGGGCGGACTTTTATGCCTCCGCCTCAGTACAATCCTTTAGCACCTACAACCGACCCTCAGTTTCCTACGGAACTTCCCCAAGGGCGCTATGACATAGCTGTGTTTGATAACCGTTTTCCGTCCATGACAGTAGAATCGCACAATCCGCCAGCCTCTATTGTCGAGACGTTACCCGCTAACGGTACTTGTGAAGTGGTGGTATTTACTCAAGATCCCGAAACTGCTCTTGCCTACTTGGAACTAGATCGGCTAGATTTACTTTTGCAAGTGTGGGGCGATCGCACGGCTAAAGCACCGCCACAGATTCAGTACGTTTTACCCTTTGAAAATCGCGGCGTAGAAGTAGGGGTAACTTTACACCATCCTCACGGGCAGATTTACTCATATCCTTTTGTGCCACCAGTTCCAGCGCGGATGCTAGAGTGTCAGTTGGCGTATTATCAGCAGCATCAGAGTTCGTTGCTGCCAGATTTG
>CAJQOK010000116.1 GCA_905479905.1 uncultured Aliterella sp. | reverse complement strand
TCTGCCCAGAGATGGGTAGAGGAAATTGCCTCTGTTGGCTTAGTAGAATCTTTGCCTAGGCGATCGCCACCGCTATTAACTCAACCCATTTGGGTACGCCACCAAGATGCCTTTGTAGCCGCTCTCCCCGCCCCAGTAACCCGCTTTACCTACGGAATTGACTTTGATGTAGCAGCTATTGGCAATCAATGGCATAGCTGGCAAGAAACGCCGCTAGAAGACAATTCTTTTGCCCAAGAAATTGCCCCGGCGCGGACGTTTGGTTTGGCTCACCAAATCGAGGCATTACAGCAACAAGGTTTAATTAAGGGGGGAAACTTAGATAATGCTTTAGTTTGCGATCGCGCTCTGGGCTGGCTAAACCCTCCGTTGCGATTTGCAAATGAACCAGCACGTCATAAAATTTTAGACTTAGTGGGAGATTTGAGCTTAGTAAAAAATTTGCCTGTGGCTCATTTTTTGGCTTACAAAGCCAGCCATAATTTACATATTCAATTAGCCAAACTATTGGAGGAAAGCTTAAAAGATGAGAAGGAGGGGAATATTTAACCCTCACAGTTTGAGCTATTTCCTCAGCAAAAAACTTGCTCAAGTTCTCTATAAAATGCCCCCGCTAAAGATAAAATTACATTTCTAGTCCTGCACGTTTTTGACTCTCATGAAAACCGCCCTAACTAACTTAGACTCAATGGCATCAGCCAGCCCTATTGATGAAAATACCCCATTAAAAACAGTTTTTAATGTTGAAGAAATCCAAAAACTGCTACCTCACCGCTACCCTTTTGCCCTTGTAGACCGGATTATTGAATACGTACCAGGAAAACGGGCTGTAGGAATTAAAAACGTTACCTTCAACGAACCGCATTTTCAAGGGCATTTTCCCGGAAGACCAATGATGCCAGGAGTTTTAATCGTTGAAGCAATGGCGCAAGTGGGCGGAATTGTGCTAACTCAATTGCCAGAAATGGAAGGGGGACTATTTTTGTTTGCAGGGATTGATAAAGTTAGGTTTCGCCGCCCCGTTGTACCAGGCGATCGCTTAATTATGACTGTGGAACTGTTATGCGTCAAACGCCGTCGTTTCGGTAAAATGCAAGCTCGTACAGTGGTAGATGGGCAATTAGTTAGCGAAGGCGAATTGATGTTCTCTTTGGTCGATTAAACTAAGCAAAATTATCCTAACAGCCACTACAACTAACCTCTGCTTCTCGTTGGAGACCTATCTTTGAAGACCTTAATTCATCCTACTTCTGTAATTCATCCCGGCGCAGAATTGCACCCTACCGTTCAAGTTGGGCCCTACGCGGTAATTGGCAAACAAGTTAAAGTTGGTGCTGAAACTATCATCGGCGCTCATGTTGTTTTAGAAGGCCCTACAGAAATAGGACAAGGAAATCAAATTTTCCCCGGCGCTGCTATTGGACTTGAACCCCAAGACCTTAAGTATGATGGGTCTTTGAGTTGGGTAAAAATTGGCAACTATAACCGCATCCGTGAGTACGTGACAATTAATCGCGCTACGGGGGAAGGAGAAGCAACGGTAATTGGCGATCGCAATTTACTAATGGCTTACACTCATGTAGCTCACAATTGCGCGATCGCTGATTATGTCGTTATTGCTAACAGTGTCGCTTTAGCAGGTCACGTAAAAATAGAGTCAAGAGCTACTATTGGCGGGGTTTTGGGCATTCATCAGTTTGTGCATATTGGCAAGTTAGCAATGGTGGGTGGGATGAGTCGCATTGACCGCGATGTTCCGCCCTATATGTTAGTAGAAGGTAGTCCCGCTAGAGTCCGCAGCCTCAATTTAGTTGGTCTAAAACGCGCAGGAATATCAGAGTTAGACCAAGGGGCAGTTTTTCAAACTTTAAAAAAAGCTTTCCGCAGTCTTTACCGCTCAAATTTAACAATTAGTGCGGCGCTAGAACAATTAGAACTATTGCCAGATAACGATTATATTCAACATCTGCGCCAGTTTTTGCAATTATCGCAGAGGTCAGGGCGGCGCGGTTGTATACCCGGTCGGAGTCCACGCAAGAATTAATGGCTTTTAATCCAATTGAGCAAATAAAGAAAGTCAGAATTTTTATTAGCACTGGGGAAGTATCGGGAGATTTACAAGGTGCGCTGTTAATTACCGCCCTCAAGCGTCAAGCAATTAAAACAGGGGTAGAATTAGAAATTGTCGCGTTAGGGGGCGCTAAAATGGCGGCGGCGGGAGCAATTTTATTAGGCAATACTAGCAGCATTGGCTCGATGGGACTATTAGAAGCGCTGCCTTTTATTTTGCCAACTCTCCAACTTCAAAAACAAGCGATCGCATCTTTAAAGGCTCAACCGCCCGATCTGGTCGTACTAATTGACTACATGGGCCCCAACATGAAAATCGGCAGTTACATTCATTCCTCGCTGCCCCAAGTGCCTGTAGTTTACTATATTGCCCCCCAGGTCTGGGTGTGGTCAGTGACAGCACGGGCAACAACGCGAATTATTGAAATTAGTAACAAATTACTAGCAATTTTTCCTGAAGAAGCCCGTTATTTTGAAAAGCGGGGCGCAAAAGTTAGCTGGGTAGGACATCCTTTAGTTGATCGGATGCAAAATGCCCCTAGTCGGGAAGTTGCCCGGAAATTACTAAGTATTGCGCCAGAAACAACCGCGATCGCTCTGATTCCCGCTTCTCGTCGCCAAGAGTTGAAATACCTGCTCCCACCAATGTTTGAGGCGGCGAAGCAAATTCAATCTCAGTTACCAAATGTGCGGTTTTTGATTCCTTTAGCTTTAGAAATCTATCGCCAACCGATTGAAAAGGCGATCGCATTTTACGGTTTGCAAGCTACTATTGTTTGTGGTCAAACGACTGAAGCTATTGCTGCTGCTGATTTAGCA
>CAJQOK010000115.1 GCA_905479905.1 uncultured Aliterella sp. | reverse complement strand
GTAGTTTGCAGCGCTGCATCCGCTTTCTGATTTTGATCAATATTCCCGCTAATCACAATAAAGTTTGGCATACTTACCTGCGTGAGGCGCAAAACTTACGTCCTGATTGGATGTCTCCTTCTCAACTATTCTCTCCAATCGGATAGTCACTTATTGCGGTAACACCTCTTTTGGCTCTAAGGTTACAGCTTTTTTGTGGGGGTGAATACCAATAAAAAGATCGTAAACAAAGCTCCAAAAGTCTCTTTGTTGCAGCAACCCAGAAGTTTGATAGCAACCTTTAGCATCTAAAAGCGGCTTAGTGGCATAATAAGCATTTTGGTAGTTATACCAAGGAATAGAGGGCCATAGATGATGAATTAAATGGTAGTTCTGCCCCATGATTAAAATATTGAGAACTTTACCGGGGTAAACTCTAGCATTTTTCCAGCGATCGCGTTCTTGATGGGGACGATGAGGCAAATAATCAAAAAAGAACCCCAAAGCCAACCCCACGATAGCGGTAGGAATAAACCAAAAATTGAGAATATAGCCCAAAAAATGATACTGAATCGAGACGTAGAAAATAAATGCCACTAGGGCGCGACTAAAAAACCATTCCCATAATTCTTGTTTTTGCCAAAGTTGACGTTTAAAGAAAAATATCTCATGGTACAAAAACCGCACAGGAATTAGCCACAAAGGCCCGGCGGTAGAGACAAAATGATCAGGATCGTTTTCAGGATCGTTAACGTTAGCGTGATGCTGCAAATGTACCCGCGTAAATACCGGGAAAGCAAAAGCGAGTAGCAAGGCGCTACCATGACCCAATATAGAATTAACCAACGGGTTACGGTGAGCAGATTTATGACACGCATCATGAATTACAGTGCCGCAAATATGTAGAGAAATTGTATTAGTTACAAAACAACACCAGTGGGGCCATTCCCAAAGCCAGTAACCAAAATTGGATAGTGCGATTGCGCTAAAAGCCGCTACAAACATTGCTAAAGTAGGGTTGCGATCGCCTGGAGGGCTGAGAAACTCCCTAGGAACAGTTGTCAGTGGCTTCTTTGCCTCCGACATTAGCATCGTTGACTCCTTAAATAATTAATTTTCACCTACTAAATAGTAGACCTAATAGAGATCATAAAGTTTTGTTTCGCACAAGTCATCCTTGTTATCTCTATAGACGTAGCCTAATGACGATATAATTGCGGAGCAAAATGGCACAAAACACATTACAGTAAGGCTGCAAGCTTTGACGGCAGTACAGAAAAACCTGAATAAAATTCGCCTTATCCTTTTTACCTGCCCTTGTCCCTTTTTACAAAATTAGGCTCCATGCAACCAAGAGATTCTCAACGTCGGACAAAAATTGTCGCTACAATCGGGCCTGCCACCAGTAGCCCAGAAGTGCTAAAGGCAATCATAGAGGCAGGTGCAACTACTCTTAGGCTTAACTTTTCTCACGGTACTCATGCCGATCATCAACGGAGTGTGCGTTTAATTCGGCAAATTGCCTTTGAATTAAATCAGCCTGTAGGCATTCTGCAAGACTTGCAAGGGCCAAAAATTCGTTTAGGTAAGTTTGAAAAGGGGTCGATAGAACTAAATAAAGGCGACCTATTTACCTTAACCAGCAATTATATAGTTGGCAGTCAAAGTATTAGTTGTGTAACTTACAATCTTTTAGCCGATGAAGTACCTTGTGGTGCGGCAATTTTGCTCGACGATGGGCGCGTTGAGATGCGCGTAGAAGAAATAGATCGCGCCAATAAAAACTTACATTGTCGGGTTGTAGTTGGTGGAACTCTCTCTAATAATAAAGGGGTCAACTTTCCAGGAGTTTATTTATCAATCAAGGCGTTAACTGACAAAGATCGGGAAGATTTAATCTTTGGATTAGATCAAGGTGTAGACTGGATAGCTTTATCTTTTGTTCGCAATCCCCAAGACGTACTAGAAATCAAAGAACTAATTTCTAACGCTGGGAAGCAAGTCCCCGTAATTGTCAAAATTGAAAAGCATGAAGCAATTGAGCAAATGGAGGCAATTTTAGCCCTCAGTGATGGGGTAATGGTGGCAAGAGGTGACTTAGGAGTAGAATTACCCGCCGAAGATGTACCCATCCTGCAAAAGCGGCTAATCGCTACGGCAAATCGGCTAGGTATTCCGATTATTACTGCAACTCAAATGCTCGATAGCATGGTTAGTAGCCCTCGTCCAACTCGCGCCGAAGTGTCGGATGTAGCCAATGCGATTTTAGATGGAACAGATGCTGTCATGCTTTCAAACGAGACGGCGGTAGGCAAGCACCCTGTAGAAGCTGTAGCCACAATGGCACGGATTGCCGTGAGAATTGAGCAAGAACCCGCCTTAGCTGCTATTAATGCCAATCTTAAAGATACTCGCCAATCGATTCCTAATGCCATTAGTCAAGCGGTAGGGCAAATTGCCGAACAACTAGACGCTGCGGCAATCATGACTTTAACTAAAACGGGTTCTACGGCTCGTAATGTTTCTAAATTTCGTCCCCGCAACCCAATTTTGGCTGTAACGCCTCACGTAGATGTAGCCAGACAATTACAGCTAGTTTGGGGAGTAAAACCTTTATTAGTATTAGATTTACCTTCGGCGGGGCAAACTTTTCAAGCGGCGATTAATGTCGCTCAAGAAAAACACTTGTTATCTGAGGGCGATTTGGTCGTTATGAGCGCGGGGGCGCTGCAAGGAGTAGCAGGTTCAACAGATTTAATTAAGGTAGAAATAGTAACTTCTGTACTTGGTCAAGGTGTTGGACTTGGCTTAGGTTTGGTAAACGGTCGCGCTAGAGTAGCTCATACTGCGCTCGATGTAGGTAACTTCAATCATGGCGAAATATTGGTAGTACCGCGCACCAGTGCAGATTTTATTGAGGCGATTCGCAAAGCGGGGGCGATCGTCACTGAAGATGAGAGTATGACAAGTCACGCGGCAATTATTGGTTTGCGTCTTGGTGTTCCGGTAATTGTGGGCGTAAAACAAGCAACTCAAGTAATTCGAGATGGCACAATTTTAACTTTAGATATGCAAAGAGGTTTAATTTACTCTGGCACGGTAAAAAATAGTTGATGGAGCGGGTACTAAAAACCGGAAATGGTTGGCGGATTGGTTGGAATCCCCAAGCCATAGAGTTTAAAGGGTTAGTAGGTACAGACGATTGGGCAATTGAACTTACAGAAGCAGAGTTGCAAGACTTTTGCCGCTTGTCAGTGCAACTAGCCGAAACTATGAACCAGCTAAGTAGCGAACTCATGGATGAAGAAAAAATTACTTGTGAAGCCGAGAGTAATTTAATTTGGCTAGAAGTCGCTGGTTATGCTCATAGCTACAGTTTGCGCTTTATTCTTTTAACCGGACGTTGCGCCGAAGGTTGTTGGCATGAATCCGCCGTTGGGGGGTTGTTGCAAGCAGCGCAAAGTATACAAGTTTTTTAAGCGTTGCCCAATTTAGGGGAGACAAATTTAGTAAGTTTGTTTTTAATCTCTATTTGTGTTAATATAGTTTTTCTGACACGGGGCGTAGCGCAGCTTGGTAGCGCGCCACTTTGGGGTAGTGGAGGTCTTGGGTTCAAATCCCAACGTTCCGATTTTAATTAAGACGTTGCATTGCAACGTCTCTACAAAAACAGAATTAATAGATCTAATTAGTTAGATACATCTGATCTAGTTTCAAGAAAGTTTGCAAGAGTACGTTAGCTCCTTGGCTGCATTGCTCTGGAGATGTGTACTCATCTTCGGCGTGGCTGATTCCTTCCTGACTAGGGACAAAAATCATTCCCATGTCAGCAAAGCGCCCGATTTCTTGAGCATCGTGTCCTGCACGACTAGGTAAATAGCTGTAACTTAAGTTTAGTTGCTGGCAAACTTGGGCGATCGCATCCTGGATCTTTACTTCAGCTAAAGTAGGCAAGACGTGCAAAGCTTGATTTATAACTATTTCTGTTTTAGTCGTCTCAGCAATTTGGTCTAACTGCTGTTTCAGTTGGTTTAGTAAATAATCTAAATGCTCTTGGGATAAGTCGCGCAGGTCAATTTTTAATTCAACTTTAGCTGGTACGATATTTACCGCATTGGGCAAAACACTCAAGTATCCCACTGTTGCTACTTGTTCCCCAGGGGTTTCTACTCCTAGCTTGTTTACAGCTAATACTACTTGCGCCGCCGCAACTAGGGCATCTTTTCTCCTATTCATGGGTGTAGTCCCGGCGTGGTTTGGTCGCCCGGTAATTGTGACTGTGTGGCGATACTGTCCGACAATTCCTTTAACTACGGCGATCGCATCTCCGGTACTTTCTAATATTCCCCCCTGTTCGACGTGCAACTCTACAAAGGCGGCAATTTCTCCCGGTTTGCGTTTAGCTGTAGCTATTTTTGACCAATCACCGCCAACACTTTCTAAACATTCTTCAATAGATGTGCCATTATTGCGGCGGTAATAATTGGGATCGTTTACTGTATCTCCCGCCATTGCTTTACAGCCAATTACCGTACATTCTTCGTCAGTAAATACAATTACTTCAATGGGATGGTCTAGAACAATTTTATGTTCGTGCAGCACTCGTACCATTTCAATCCCTGCAAGCACTCCTAGCACCCCGTCGTAGTGACCAGCGACGGGAACTGTATCTATATGCGATCCGGTAGCTAAAGCCCCTGCGCCTGCTACTTTTCCGGGGTAAGTACCGATAATATTAGCCGCCGCATCAGTGCGGACAGTCATACCCGCATCGATCATCCATGATTGGACAAGTTGACGCGCTAAAATGTCTTCACGAGTAAAGGCTACTCTACTTACGCCGCCGTTTGGTAGTTTACCGATTTCGGCTAATTGGGCAATGTGGCGATTTAGGAAGTCGCTATTTATTAAAGGAATTGATGCAACAATCATGTTTTAATGCAAAATTTGGGCTAAAAACTTCTTTGTTCTTTGGGATGGTTAAAAAATTCTGTTGGGGTGGTATCTTCTATAAGCATTCCATCAGCTAGATCCTGAGATATTTTCACCCCATCAACTTCAATACTACCTTTTTGGTAAGGTTCTAAGCTTTGTAGTTCATGCTTCCTTCTAAGCGCTGGCTGAGGATGGAGAGGGGATAACACAAGCAAAAGTAAATTAAGCCAGCAATCGAAAATACTAAAAGACGTAGCAAGGTTACATTATTAATTTGCGCTGCTCCTCGTGATATTTCTGTCAATCCGATTACCGATGCTAAAGAAGTTCCTTTAATTACTTGCACTGCAAAACCTACTGTGGGCGCAATTGATAGTTTCAATGCTTGAGGTGAAATAATTAGTTTCAGTTTTTTAAAACACCCAAAACCTAACGCTGAAACGGCTTCCCATTGTCCCGTACCAATCGCCGCAATTGAACCGCGCCAAACTTACTTTTAAGTGTAGCCACGAATCATCCTCCTTACAACTTATGCTATTAGCATTATTTAAAAATTCTGTTATATACTGTATACAGTTAGCCTTTAAAAATAAATGTATAGACAAGTACATTTACAGAAATGAGTAAGGAGTAAAGATATTGCCCCTGTCGCCGCGAAGTCTCAAACGCAACCAATCATTACAAGAGCAAGCTTATCAAGCTCTAAAAACAGCAATTCTTTCCGGCGAACTAGCGCCAGGACAGCGATTAGTAGAAGTTCAACTAGCAAAACAGCTACAAGTGAGCCGAACGCCGATTAGGGAAGCAATGCAGTTACTCCAGCATGAGAACTTAATTGCCAACGATCCTAACGATACCCTGCGTGTGGCAACGATTTCTGTAACGGATGCAGCACAGTTGTACGATTGCCGAATAGCTTTAGAGCAATTATCAGTAGCAGAAGCTTGTCAAAATGCCACAACTTCCCAGCTAAAAGAACTCGAAAAAATGGTAGAACAAGCAGAAAAGCTAGTAGAGAGCAAACCATCGCAACTAACCAGTTTTCGCACTCTTGACTTGGATTATCACTTTCATAGACTGCTGGCGAAAAGTTCAGGAAACCCTTGGCTAGTATCGCTGCTAGACCGGGTATTTGATAAAATGCAACTGCTAAGGATTCAAACAACCATAAGTAATCCAGAAGTGCTAGAAATTCGTACCGAGCATCGAGAGATTTATCAACCAGTGCGCGATCGCAATGTTCAAGCCGCCGTCACAGCCGTTAGAGAGCATTTAATCGCCAGTAAAGAGCGCGTAATTAAAGAAATAGAGCAACTACAGCAAGATAGTCAAGCCGCCCAATAAGGATTTTTACCCATGACTCAAAATTCCGTTAACTCCAAGCTCGTATTTATCTGCGGTTCAGCCTTGCGAGGACAACCAGACCACAAAAACTTACAATCGGCAAAATTTGTCAAAACTGCGGTAACTCGTCCCAATTACCGCTTACACGCGGCGGGAGATGGTTGGCATCCAGCAATATACGAAGTAGATAACCAAGGAATTTCTATCCCTGGGGAAGTATACGAACTCACAATCGAACAATACGAATATTTACTATCTACCGAACCGCCCAATATGTACCCCTCCGACGTAATATTGACCAATGGAGAAGCCATTACCGCCATGCTGTACCCACAAGAATTGGTCAAACAATACAACTGGTTAGATATCTCCGATTACGGCGGTTGGGCAGCTTACAAGCAAGCTGCGGGTGTAGAAAGCAAAGTTTAAGAAATCCTACCTTGCAATACTCCCCTATAGGGCTTAGGAATCGGAAAAGCCAAAGAACCAACTTTACTTGTTTCTAGCCCTAAACTAACTAAAACCTCCACTCCCACCCCATCAATCACAGGTGCGCCAATCTCTTGACTAATCTCCTTTGCTAAATCCGCCATCCCACTACAGCCTAAAGCGATCGCCTCTGCACCATCTTCAACTAAAGCTTTACGGCATTCGCCCGTAATAATTTTCCTAGCATTAGCATCGGTTTCTATCTCTAAAACGGCTAAATCCGTACTGCGGATATTGCGGCAAAATTTATTCATGCCATAGTTTTCTACTAAGTGCCGGGCAATAATTCGTGTCCGACTTAAAGTAGTCACAATCGAAAAACCTGTAGAAATTAAACTAGCTACGTGCATAGCAGCTTCAGCAATCCCAATAACAGGGCTTCGCGTCAATTCACGGGCTGCACAAGTAACCCCGGATCTCCAAAGCAAACAATTCCGTACCAGGATTTGCCACCGGAGCCGCTACACCAATTTTTTCAGTCATGCTGGCGGTGGTGTTGGGATTGATAATTTTAATTTTCATCTTGCCCTCCTCGGAAAAAATTGCGGTTGTCTGGTAAGAAGACTTCGCGTCATGACTAACTTGGGGTATTTTGACGAGAATTATCTTGTTAACACTTGAAAAGTAGTTTACTAAAGACGATTGGAGCAATTTTAGCGATTCATTGCGTTAGATGATTTTTTCACACCCATTACTTAAGAACTCTAACCCCTGTATATATACTGAGTTGTTCTCTAAAATTGGTCGCATTTTTTGCGTCAAGCACTTAAGTTATTTAGATAAGGCAACTAATTTAGCGTCGTAGACTTAAAAATCAACCTAGGGATTTATTTGAGCGTTTCTGGCGCTCCACCTTTGCTATAAAAGTATTATTTGAGCGTTTCTATTGATTTGCCAGCAACTTTTTTATAAATACCGTAATTTCACTTCTAGTATATATGCGGCTATCTAGCTAAAACTAAATTTTAAATTTGCAATAAATCCGTAAAATCTCGCTTTGTTACTCTTAATAATTGCACTATCTTTATGAAGTAGGTCGGTTGTGTAAAGCTTTCATGTAGCTAACACTTAGCCAGTTACCTATCTTTAATAGTATTTAATCGCTCCCCTCACAGGAATTATTAATGCTTTTATCCATTACGCATTGTTAGTTTAATTCCATACTGGTGGATTTAAAACATAAAAAACCTCTTAAACGCTGTCAACAACTTTTACTTAGTCCGCAATACTAACAAAATTGTTTAACTAATCGTTTAAGAGGCTCAAAACCTAGAAATTCATCTTCCTGCTGGATGCAATACATCTGCAACCGTAGGATAAAGTTTGCTGTTTTTATTTAGACCAATACATTTATCTCCTTTATACAGGTACAAACAAATGCAATCCCAAAATAAACTCAACAAATTAATCAAATTAGCTGTAGTCGCAACTACGCTAACTGCTTCTAATATACTACCAATTGTTGCCGGAGCAATCCCATCGGCTCAAGCTGTTTCTGTAACAGCAAAACGTTCCAATGATTTTATAGATAGCATCTGTGTCAACACCCATCTTGGCTACCCTGATACGCCTTATGGCACCCAATACAATACCACCAAACAAAAATTAGTAGAACTAGGAGTCCGTCACATCCGTGAGGGCGGTACAGGAAGCGGCTATGTAGCAAAATTGAAGGAGTTAGCAGCCCTAGGAATAAAAACTACTTATAATATGAATCCTCTTAATGGAGTTGCACCGAATTCCTCCTATTGGGTTAGGGGACAGTACACCCAACTTAATGACCTGATTAAAAATCAATTAGGTCCAAACGTCATTGACGCGGTAGAAATAGCCAACGAAATCGATCTTAACTACAGCAACTATTACTGGCGTAAAGGTGATAGTGCTAAATTAAATAATAATCCATCTTCATCTTTATACTGGGTTTCCTACATCCGTAGCCTCACAAAAGATACATGGGACGCTTTAAAAAGCGATCCAGCTACCGCAGGTCTTAAAGTCATTGGTCCTTCTTTAGGAGGTAATTATAATTACAGCGCAAAGTCACCTTTAGGAGACTTGAGTAACGTTGTCGATTGGGGAAATTTTCACCCCTACCCTAATAATGGCAACTCTTATAATAATCCTTTTGCCTACAATACAATTGGCAAATACAATTGGCATGGCAATTTTCCATCCGTCAACATAGATGAAAATCCTTTTGCTTTCGATGTATTATCCCCACCCTTTGGTTCTAAGCCAATGGTAGCAACAGAAACGGGCTACTTTACTAATAACGATTATAGAGGTATTTCCGAACAGGTGCATGGAAAATATATGCCGCGTTTGTTTTTAGAATACTTCCGCAAAGGGATCGTCCGTACTTGCTCTTATGAGCTTATTGATGAGTGGGACAATCCTGGTAGCTCTGAAGCCAATTATGGTTTGTTGCGTAATAATATGACTCCAAAGCCAGCTTACACAGCTTTGAAAAACTTAATCGCTAGGTTGACAGATCCGGCTCCTAATGCTCAAACTTTTACGCCTGGAGCTTTAGACTATACGCTAACTGTTACTCCGCCTACTGGATACAATCGGACTCAGTACGTGCATAATTTGTTGCTACAAAGAGCGTCTGGCTCATTCTACTTGGCCTTATGGCATGAAATTTCCAATAATGACATAAGTTCCACCCCTGCTCGAGTTATCAATCCACCAGCCATGCCTACTCAAGTAAAGTTTAATACTCCAGTTAGCGGTGCTTGGCTTACTACTTGGGATGATGCGGGTAATAAATCAGAAGTACCTATTGCGATTACTAACCAGACTGTCAGCTTGAATGTAGGGGACAAAGTTGCGATCCTCAAAGTTGTACGTTAAAAATGCTTTGTTTGCACTTTCGCTAAGTTGTGACTAAAGCCTAATTGATATATTCCCGTCGAGCTATAAATAAATTTGCTTGACGGGAATTTTTATCTACAATAAATGTAGTAGTTAATGCAGCTTTGTATTGCAAGCCGATTCTTTTTTAAGGAAGTTTAGCCAAATTACTAAAGCTTAGTCCCGTGAGTCATTAGGGCTATTTATTGCCCATTGAGAAATTCTAAATAGCTGTTGCTAAGTTCTTTGACAGCTAAGTCGTAAAATTGCTTGCCATGTTTGGGAGTAGCTAAAGCTGGATTAGAACCCATCCGTCCATCGGGGTAGCGCTGCTGAAAATCGGCGGCGCTATAAATTTTGTGTCCCTTGGCAACTTCCGGTGATAAAGGCGCATTTTTGATTGCTTCTGGATAGATGTACTGAGTTAAAGCAACTTCACTCGGTGTTGCATGAGAACCTTCTTGATCGCCGTATAGTTCTTTGGCTAACTTATAAACCGAGTGGCACATAAACCAATTACCTACTTGACATTGAACGATGTGGGCGTTGGGAATATTAAGATCGGCTAAATGGGCATAAGTTTCGGCAAAGGCAGCTTTGAGAGTGGCTATATTACCTCCATGACCGTTAATAAAGAAAAATTTATTAAATCCTGCTCTAGCTAAACAGGTAATATAATCTCGAATTACCAAAATCATCGTGCTAGGTTTGAGACTAATTGTACCGGGAAATGCTGTATGGTGCAGTGCCATACCAACATTAATAGTGGGCGCAACTAAAGCTTGAGTAGCTTCCCCCACGCCATAGGCGATTTCTTCAGCACAAATGGCATCAGTGCCAATTAAGCCTGTGGGCCCGTGTTGCTCTGTAGAACCAATAGGGAGAATGATACCTTGCGATCGCTCTAAATAAGTCTCAACTTCACACCAAGTAGTTAAATGCAGTTGCATAGTTTCTCCGATTAAATCATTACAGCTTCAGGAATTGCCCCGCGCATTTTACTTAGGGCATCAATTAAGTTATCTAGCTGCTGGTTTGGTTTGAGCAAGTTGAGACTGCGGACAATTACTTTACCAGGGGCGTAGACATAGCGCGACTGCAAATGGTCGGGTAAATTCTCAACCATCAATTTCCAAGCGGGTTCTGCCATTGCTGTTTCTAAAGCTATATGCTGTTTAGCCTCTGGTTTAATGCGACTAAAGCCGAGAGATTTGGCTAATTGCTTCAGTTCCATCACTCGCAATAGCTGTTTAGCGGCGGGTGGTACAGCGCCAAAGC
>CAJQOK010000114.1 GCA_905479905.1 uncultured Aliterella sp. | reverse complement strand
AGTTATATTCATTAAGCTGAATTTAATAACCTAATTGAGCTTAAATTTCTGGCGGCAGAATCCCAAGGCTATCGACAACACTCCTAAAACCCGACACCGATCTTAACAAAACCTACCAATCATTGATGATTGTGGAGGTCTGTTGTTGAAGTTCATGGGGATAAAACCCAAAGCGAAATGGCAGAGCGATTGGACACCGTTGTGAAGCATACAATATACCTGAAGTTATACAAATATCGCATTTCGGGGCAACAATGGGTGACTACCAAGCCTTGCTTAGGTGCAAATTGTTTAGCAGTAGCGTGTGGTGAGCTTTTTGATTATGAGACAACGGTGTGATCGTATCTCTTAAGTATCTTGAAGAAAGATATATTTTTTAACTTTACTGCCATTCCTGGAGAAGGTTATCGGCTAGTGTATCAAATTATTGTGGGATAAGTAACAAGCTCGTGCCAAGTCTAGAAATGAGTTGCTAATCCTGCTCGCTGTGCATCAGTTGTCTTAAAGTGACTATCTAGCCAAATCGCTGTAAAGTAGCTGACAACTAATCGAACAGTTAACTTAGTCTGTTCCCATAACTTACTAAACTTGTTTTGATGTCGATGCCATCGTCCGGTTTGTTGTCGAACAATGCCATTGGTTCGTTCTAGTCCCTGTGTTTTATCTTTGCCAATATAGTGCTGAATTTCCAAAGGTAAGACTCCCTCGATTAACGTGTTCAGCTATCACCCGCAACTGAGCGCGAGCAAACGGTTATGTTGGCGCTCAAACTTATCAAGTTTTGCTTTTTGGGGCTTTTTTGTTGGAGTGCAACTGCTTGGGTGGAGTTTAGTAATGCCTTGGTAGCCCTTGTCCGCTAGGCATAACTGCTCTGGTAATACCAATTTAAATAGTATTTAAGGCAGATAGGGCATCAAGGATGAAGGGATAGCCTGTGACCGAAGCAACTATTTCTGGCGTTAACTCATTTAGCAGTTGATCAACGGTGGTTTGCAATTGAGCCAGAGTCTTGAACGAAGCCCATTTAAGGTCAGCCTTGAGGTGTTCCCACAAGCGCTCAATGGGATTTAATTCAAGGCGGTAAGGCGGTTGAAACAACACGGCATTTTCGGGGGGAAGAATTCCTCCCGAAAGATGCCTCAAAATAATGTTTTCCGGGACAATTAAATCTTTGCCTTTGTGGAATCGTCCATTGTCCACTTGAAGAATACCAGTGACTATCGGGATAGGCTTTGGAGAACTCATCAAGGAATCGTTGATAGCATTGAGTATCGACATGGGAAAATTGTAGAAAAAAGGACTCTCCCCTTGCTGGTTCCACCGCACCGTAGAGCCAGAATGCTTTGACTGACCATTGCCACTGCCCAATCGGTTTGACCCCACAAGCAGTAATTAATCGTCTAGTGAGGGTATGCAGTCCAAAGCGACTCTCCTCCTGGGCAAAGTAGCGAATAGGGCGTTCAACCTGCCGTCCTTGGCGGTCATACTGGCTCAGTAACTTAAGGTCGCTTTTGAGGTTTGCGCTAAAGTCTCTCGCTGCTCACTAACCTGCTGACAATTTTGCGGACGAGCAACCTTAAGTTTGGCGAAGAAGTCGGTAGCGGGTCATCTGGTAGACCGCATGATATTCTGCCTCTATTCCCAACGTCTCTGCCAGCCATTGCTGCACTTTTCCATAGCTACTAAAGCCATAATTTGGCTCTTGCAACCGTTTTGCCAAGGCTGTTTCTGAAGGGAGCTTTCGGGAGGAATCCTCCCAAGGCATTTTTCGGATGAATAATTCATCCGAAAAGATGCCGCCCCGAAACGTCGCGCCCCATCGCGGAATTACTCTTACTCCCCCTGGCGATTTCTTGATCTCCAACATCACTTTTACTCCACCCTTTCGGTAATTCGATAACCAGGTTTGCACGGTATTTCGATGTTTCCCTACCGCTTTGGCAATTGCGCTGATACTCGGTGCCTTTTCCTGCTTCAGCCAGAGCGCGAACTTGTAATCGTTCTTTGTCCCTTGATGTTTTAACTTGGCACAACTGCTGTGTTAACTCATCCAAACTTTCTTTGACTTCAATTGAAGTAACACCAGCCATTACTACAGGGGGCTAAACAACTATGCTCAGTCTAACCCATCTGCCTATCAATCAATTTAATTTGGTATAACATCGGTAATCGGAATTGTTTGAGAGTGCGAAAATCATCGACTCGTCCTTTGTCAAAAGCAGTACAAATAATTTGTCCTGTTCTCTGGTCAACCATCACTTGTGCTTTCAAAGTGTGCCGCTTTTTCCTGCGGCATCTTTTCGGAGGAATTATTCCCCCGAAAAATGCCTTCCCACTATAGTATTGGCGCTGTTTTTTTTAGGACACTCAATTGGGCGTTCCCTTACATCAACCACCACGAAATTCTCAGTATTAGTGTTCTTTTGGTAAAGCTGCTTTTTACCTGGTAGACGAAACTTGCCTGAATCCATCAACAAGTTTTCCACCCTTGGGATCAAGCCACATACAGCAGACTCACTTAGTCCCCAACTGGTGGCAATACTCTAATCCTACTAGTATTTGATCTTCCACACTCAACATCTGCGTTTAAAGCTAGAAGCAACGGGCGAACAGCGTTTGATTCAAACTATTCGTCGTGTGGGCTATGTATTACGAGATTAAAATTGTCATTCCTTGAAACTCATTATTTCTAACCGCGTGTCATATTATTAACGAGGGATTTCCACGCCAACTTATTGATCGGGGAGTGGCGTAAGAAGCGAAAAATTTAGAGTCATTCAAATTCTGGCTATTTCAGGTAGCCTTCGATCTGTATCCTCAAACAAAGCAATACTTCGCGCGGCGATTGCTTTAGCACCAAAAGGCTGTGCGATCGCGCTTGTATGATGGACTCGGCGATTTACCGTACTTTAACCCCGATATCGAAGCCTCAAATCCACCTTCAGTGATGGACTTTCGCACTCAATTACAAAAAGCTGAAGGTGTATTAATTTCAAGTCCAGAATACGCGCATGGCGTACCAGGTGTATTGAAAAACGCTCTAGACTGGGTTTTTGGTAGTGGAGAATTTGTCCGTAAGGGCGTTACTAAATGCGTCACCACGAGCAACCTATGCACAGGAATCTTTAATTGAAACGCTTTCTACAATGGACGATCGTATCATTGCGGAAGCCTCAATTACCTTACCACTTTTGGGTAGAGGGCTTGATGAGGCAGGAATTGTTGCTGATGTTGGTATTTCTCGGCTCTTGCAATCAGCTTTAGTAGCCTTCGTTGAAGCGCTCAAGAGTGGCATTGTATAAGGTTTACATCCTGATATATGCGTCTAAATCCGTCTGTAGGCGTTACTATACCTAGAGATAAAACATTAAAATTAGCTAAAAATGCGCTCGCCCATGACTTATCTTGAAACCGCCGCCCAGTTTTATAGTGATGTAGCCGAGACTCCTCAAGTTGGGCTATGTTGTGTTCAAAGTACCCCTTTGCAGCTTCCAGGGTTAAATATTTCCACTTCGATGCAAGAAATGAATTATGGCTGCGGTACTACTGTCCACGCTGCCGAACTTGTAAACCAACCAACAGTGCTTTATGTGGGCGTTGGTGGCGGCTTAGAAGCCTTGCAGTTTGCTTATTTTTCTCGCCGTGCGGGGGCAGTTATTGCCGTAGATCCAGTTCCCGCCATGCGCGAAGCCGCCGCCCGTAATCTGCAAATTGCTGCTCAAGAAAACTCCTGGTTTGAACCAAGTTTTGTTGAAATTCGCGCCGGAGATGCTTTTAAATTGCCTGTGGCTGATGCTTCAGTAGATGTAGTCGCTCAAAATTGCTTGTTTAATATCTTTGAGCCTGCGGATCTTTCGATTGCCTTGCAAGAGGCGTATAGAGTCTTGAAACCAGGCGGACGCTTGCAAATGAGCGATCCTATTGCTACTCGTCCTATTCCCCCTCACCTCCAACAAGACGACCAACTAAGGGCAATGTGTCTATCAGGGGCGCTTACTTATGAGGAATATACCACAAGGATTGTTGATGCAGGCTTTGGACAAGTGGAAGTGCGATCGCGTCGTCCTTATCGACTTTTAGATAGCCATACTTACAATTTGGACGAGCATTTACTTTTAGAAAGTCTTGATTCTGTCTCTTTCAAAGTCCCAATTCCCGAAGATGGGGCTTGTATTTTCACCGGGAAAACCGCTATTTATACCGGAAAAGAAGCAATTTTTGACGATAATGCTGGGCATATACTCCAGCGTGGTATTCCCGCCGCCGTCTGCGATAAAACTGCGGCAAAACTTGCCTCCAAAGACGTAATTATTACTAATTCTACTTGGTACTATGACGGTGGCGGCTGTTGCTAAAAAAATAAAATGTTTTGATGAATATATCCAAGCTATTTACCACTTATTTAGTTAACAACTATGATGCAAACATTAGTAACATCCTTCAAAGATAAATTAGGTTTACCTTTAACTAAAAAGCAAATAACTACTCTACAAATTAATCTGGGTAAACGTTGCAATCTTGCCTGCGCCCACTGTCATGTAGAAGCAAGCCCGAAAAGAACAGAAGAACTTAGCGCTGATGTTTGCGATCGCCTAATTGAAATTATTAATACATTTCCCCAAATTCAAACTATCGATCTTACTGGTGGTGCGCCAGAGATGAATTACGGATTCAAACTTTTAGTAGAAGCCGCCACAAAAGCTGAGAAAAAGGTAATTATTCGCTCTAATTTAACTATCTATTTTGTAGCAGGGTTTGAAGATATACCTGAATATTGTGCTAAATATCAAACTCAAATAGTTGCTTCTTTGCCCTGCTATTTAGAGGATAATGTTGATAAAATGCGCGGTAAAGGTGTTTATAACGATTCAATTGCAGCCCTGCAACGTCTCAATCAACTAGGTTATGGAAAAGATGCTAATTTAATCTTAGATTTGGTATATAACCCGCCAATACCAGCCTCAGATAAATTTAGCTTAACTCCAGAGCAAACTAAGTTAGAGCAAAGTTACAAAGCATACTTGCAACAGCATTTTAATATAGTCTTTAATAATTTATACACAATTACCAACTTGCCAATTGGACGAACTAAATTTCAACTGGAAAACAAGAAACTGCACAAACCTTACTTGCACTTTTTAGAGTCAAACTTTAATGCTAGTACCGTTGAACATTTAATGTGTAGAAACGAGCTTTCAATTGATTATTTGGGCAATGTATACGACTGCGACTTTAACCAAATGGAAAATTTACCCGCTAAAACTCGTGATGGTGAAACATTGACTGTTGCTAAGTTGCTGGAATCGGGAAGTTTAGATTTGATTAATGAAATTAAAACTGCGCCTTATTGTTACGGCTGTACGGCGGGGAGTGGTTCTAGTTGTGGCGGCGCTTTGGTATAATTTCGCTAAAAGTTGTGACTATAGATAGAATAATTCTGCCACTACAGATGTTATTTGTATAGGGATAGTTAATAACAAAGTAAAAATCAATGAGCGATCGCACTGACAACATTAAAAAGCTGCACGATATGGTTAAAGACATTAGGTTTGCCATGCTGACTACT
>CAJQOK010000113.1 GCA_905479905.1 uncultured Aliterella sp. | reverse complement strand
ATGGGTTACAAAGAAATAACTTTACTCGGTCAAAATATTGATGCCTACGGTAGAGATTTGCCCGGAACCACCCCCGAAGGCAGGCATCAGCACACGTTAACGGATTTACTTTACTTCATCCATGATGTGCCGGGAATTGAGCGCCTGCGCTTTGCTACTAGCCACCCGCGCTATTTTACGGAGCGTTTAATTAAAGCTTGCGCCGAATTACCGAAGGTGTGCGAACACTTCCATATTCCCTTTCAATCGGGAGATAACGAAATTCTCAAACAGATGTCGCGGGGTTATACCCATGAAAAGTATCGCCGGATAATTGATACTATTCGTCGTTATGTACCTGATGCAACAATTAGTGGCGATGCGATCGCAGGTTTTCCAGGAGAAACGGAGGCGCAGTTTAACAATACTCTTAAACTAATGACCGATATTGTCTTCGATCACACCAACACTGCTGCTTATTCTCCTCGTCCCGGAACTCCGGCAGCATTATGGGATAATCAGTTGAGTGAAGAAGTAAAGAGCGATCGCTTGCAACAATTAAATCATTTGGTATCGGTGCAAGCAGAGATGCGAAATCAACGCTATCTCAATAGATTTGAGGAGATATTAGTAGAAGACCAAAATCCTAAAACCCCAACTCAAGTAATGGGTAGAAATCGCGGTAATCGTTTAACCTTTTTCACGGGCAATATTAACGAGCTAAAAGGTCAACTTGTCCAAGTTAAAATTACTGAAGCCCGTGCTTTTAGTCTAACTGGCGAACCCGTTGAGGTCAAACAAGTTTTAGCAGTATAAACTAATATTGATTAGAGCCAAGAGCAACCTTTATAGCTGCTCTTGGCTCTAATTGAATTGCCATAAATATGCAATATAAATCAATAAAATTGTTATTTTTTATGTAAATTGATTGGTATACATTAAACGTATTTACTTTATCAATTAAATAATTATGACAGATTCTAGTATTACTTTACCGCGTAGTTCAGTTATTGATAAGTTAGTTCAACGAGCTAAAGGCAAATCGGTATTTGACCTAATAAGATTAGGTATTTGTAGCTTAACTTTAATTCGCTATCGCCTGCAATATCCCCAAGTAGAATTTGGCAGAGGAGTCAAAATTAAAGGTGCATTCTCCATAGAAGGGAAAGGAAAAGTAGTAATAGGAGATTACTGCTCTTTTGCAGGTACTAAAAACTTACCAAATAAAATTATTGCTAAAGATTCGTCGGTTTGTATATCTATCGGCAACCATTGTACAATAGCTGGTTCAACCATAGTAGTAGAAGGAAAAGGAGCGATAAAAATCGGCAATGATTGCTATTTAGCTAACTATTACGGCGTGCCAAATGAGATTACATCGCGGGGTAATTCTGGATTTATTACTATAGGCAATCAGTGCTATTTCAATGGCACACATATGTTATCAGAAAGCTCTATAGAACTAGAAAAATTGTGTATGGTAAGCGATGTTATAATTATGGATACTGACGCTCATAGTATAGAAATTGATCGTTGGAATCCCAAAGCAATAACAAAAACAAAATCAATTTATATTAGCGAAAATGCCTGGATTGGTAGTAAAAGCGCAGTTTTAAAAGGTGTAGTTATTGGTAAAAATTCTGTAGTCGGACTAGGTACAATTGTCCGGCAAGCAGTGCCAGAAAATGTAGTAGTTATTGGCAACCCTCAGCAAATTGTCAAGCATTTAGATCCTACGGTATTACCTTACGAATTTCCCACTTGAGCAAAAGCAACCGAAATAAAAGATTGTCTCCTTGGGTAGAAGTGCGACAAGTACCTATGATAGGCTATGCCCATCGATAGGCTAAAGGTGATGTGAGGATGACAAAATTAAAAGTAGGGTTGTTGTTTGGCGGACGTTCGGGAGAACATGAAGTGTCGATTCGTTCCGCCAGCGCGATCGCCAAAGCTTTAAATTCTAGCCATAACACAGATAAATACGAGATTCTGCCTTTTTACATTCAAAAAGATGGGAATTGGCTATCAGGACAAGTACCCCAAGATGTTCTCGAATCGGGCGTACCACTACTCCAAGCAGAAGTCACTACTACTGACCTAACTATCAAAGGGCAACTTAGCCCTTGGCAATCTCCTTCTCAAGTCGGAGATATAGATGTTTGGTTTCCCATTCTTCATGGGCCAAATGGCGAAGATGGGACAGTACAAGGATTATTGACCTTAATGCAAATTCCCTTTGTTGGTTCGGGGGTATTGGGTTCGGCGCTGGGAATGGATAAAATTGCGATGAAAATGGTTTTTGCTCAAGTAGGATTAGCGCAAGTAGAATATATAGCAATCAACCGTTCTCAAGTATGGTCAAATCCTTGTGTATTTCCCAAGTTAGGCGACGAAATTGAGCAAAAACTTGGCTATCCTTGCTTTGTGAAGCCAGCTAATTTAGGATCGTCGGTAGGAATAGCTAAAGTGCGATCGCGCGACCAATTAGAAAAAGCCCTAGATCATGCTGCTAGTTTAGACCGCCGAATTATTGTTGAAGCGGGGGTCGTGGGACGCGAAATAGAATGTGCGGTACTAGGTAACGACAACCCCCAAGCTTCGGTAGTGGGCGAAATTACCTACAGTAGCGATTTTTACGACTACGAGACAAAATACAGTCAAGGCAAAGCTGATTGGACTATCCCCGCAA
>CAJQOK010000112.1 GCA_905479905.1 uncultured Aliterella sp. | reverse complement strand
TTCCAACTGGAGGAATTTTTTGTAACTGATATAGCAAAAAGCCCCCCAAAGTCTGGTATTCGTTTTTCAAAGGCAAATTTAACTTTAATAGCTCATTAAGGTCTTCTAAATTCATCTGCGCTTGGACTAAATAAGTTTGCTCATCCAAGCGTTCGATCATCAGTTCCTCAGCGCTTCCTGGCTCCCCAGTATTGCCAATAATTTCCGCTACCAAGTCTTTGATAGTTGCCAAACCCACAATACCGCCAAACTCGTCTACGATCATTACCATAGATAGATGACTTCGCTGCATCATGGGCAATAGTTCACTTAATGGCGTGTGTTCTGGTACAAACCTAACTGGACGCACCCACGATTTTAAGGGTGTTTCTAGCGCCATCCCAGTAACTAAAGGTGTTGCCAATTCCTTAAACTCAATAATTCCGCAGACATCATCTAAAGATTTGCCTACTACAGGATAGCGAGAATGTCCGGTAGCTGTGACTACTTCCAACAACGACTCAAAGGTTCCGTTAATTGGCAAAGATACCATGTGATTGCGTTGAATCATTACTTCTGAAGCGGTGACATCGCCAAACTCAAATACATTATTTAGCAATTCTCTTGCTCTAGCTTTTAAGCCTGTAGATTCGCGCTCGGTAGCAATAATTAGCTGCAATTCTTGCGGCGATACAGGGGTTCTCCAACCTTGTCCACTATAGTTAATTCCCCCTAAGCGCAACAGCCAACGAGTAGAATGATTGATTACCCAAATTAAAGGATTAAATAAACGCGCGATCGCTTTTACTGGAGGAGCCAAAAATCTCGATAACTCCTCTGGATAAAGCAATGCTACCGATTTGGGACACAATTCGCCTAAAACTATTTGCAAATAAGCAACTAATATAAAAGCGCTGGGAACAGATATTGAATGAACGATTAAGTTCCGCAAAGATCGCTCTATGGGCAAGTTTTCAATTCCTAAAGCTACCAATCTTCCCATTGTGCTTTCGCCAATCCATCCCAAAGCAAGGCTCGAAAGCGTAATTCCTAACTGGGTAGTCGATAATAAGCGCTCAATACTTTTTTGGAGAGTTTGCACAGCATACGCTTCTACGTCTCCAGATTCTACCAATTGATGAATGCGCGATCGCCTCACCGTAACTAAAGAAAATTCCGCCACCACAAAAAACGCATTGATAGCAATCAATACCAGCACTGACAATAATCTCAGCCAAATATCTGCCTGGGTGAGTGGAGCAAAACCATTCAACGCCAAAATATTGAAAACAAAGGCAAACATCAGCAGGTTTTAGGAGGTTTTAGGCAGAAATTAGTATTTATATACTGCAATGTGCGCTTTTCAATTTTTAATTTAATTATATCCATCTACTCATTTTTAGTTAGGCTGGAAGCTGATATAAGCCCAAAACGATTAATGACAAGAAACGGTATTGGTATTCGCACGGCGCAACTACGAACCCATCGGGTTGTAGGTCAAATTCATGTTTATGATGGTGCAGGCAAAGGTAAGTCTCAAGCGGCTTTAGGGGTAGTTTTACGCTCTATTGGTTTAGGGATAAATAGTAATATTGCTACCCGCGTTTTGCTTTTGCAATTTCTCAAAGGCTCCGAACGTGCCTATGATGAAGATGGAGCAATTGAAGCTCTGCAAAGAGGTTTTCCCCATTTAATCGATCAAGTCCGCACAGGTAGAGCCGAATTTTTTAACAAAGAACAAATCACCCGTTTTGATCGCCAAGAGGCAATTCGCGGTTGGGATGTGGCTAAAGGTGCGATCGCCAGTGGTTTATATTCAGTAGTAGTTTTAGATGAACTCAACCCTATGCTCGATTTGGGTTTGTTGGAGGTAGAGGAAGTTGTCAAAGTTCTAAAATCCAAACCAGAGGAGTTAGAAGTTATTGCAACAGGGAGGGCTGCACCGCCGCAACTATTAGAGATTGCCGATTTGCACTCGGAAATGAAACCCCACTACCACCCCACCGCCGCCGCCCAAGGAATTACGGGTATAGAAATCTATACAGGTGCGGGTAAAGGTAAGTCTACAAGCGCTCTGGGTAAAGCCTTGCAAGCAATTGGTAAAGGAATCAGTCAAGATAAATCCCACCGCGTTTTAATCATGCAATGGCTCAAAGGTGGGACGGGATATACAGAAGATGCGGCGATCGCAGCTTTAAGACAAAGTTACCCTGATTTAGTCGATCATCAACGTTGCGGACAAGATGCGATCGTGTGGCGGGGACAGCAAAAAGAGCTTGATTATGTAGAAGCGGAAAGAGGTTGGGAAATTGCCAGAGCCGCCATTTCTTCGGGTTTGTATAAGACAATTATTTTAGATGAGCTTAATCCTACAGTAGACTTAGAATTGCTCGATCCAGCGCCAATTTTTCAATCTCTCCTCCGTAAGCCCCGCGATACACAAATTGTGATTACTGGGCGCTGTCACAATCCCCCAGCTTACTTTGATTTAGCCGGGGTGCATTCAGAAGTATTTTGTCATAAACACTATGCTGATACTGGGGTAGAACTTAAACGCGGGGTGGATTTTTAAACTATGGAAACTAATACTTTAGACTTGATTGCTGCTGGGCTTGCGATCGCTATTTTTGGCGGCGGTTTGTTGATGATGTTTACCGACTTATTTACTAAAAAAAGTAAATAACTCAGCAGATGGATGAAAAACACCCTACTGATAGTGGATGATGAAAAAAAGGTATAAATAGTACCTGAGTTTTTGTCATGAATCGCTCTCAAAAAGATCGCTCCATTGGGCGAAGTCTTCAAGAATATTTACGCGGGATTGCTGGGGGGGTAATGTTTAGCCTGCCCTTACTTTACACAATGGAGGTATGGGAAGCAGGTTTTACAATGCACCCATTGCGGCTGCTACTGTACGTTTTAGCTACTTTTGCTTTATTGCTAGGCTATAACCGTTACGCGGGTTTGCGGTGCGATTTTACACCGCTAGAAGTAGCCGTTGATTCGGTGGAAGAAATGGGAATAGGGATGGTAATTTCCGCCGTTGTGCTTTGGCTGCTGGGACAAATTACCACCGAAATGCCAGTTACTGAAGTTGCAGGCAAAATAATTATTGAATCAATGACTGTCGCCATTGGTGTTTCTGTGGGAACTGCTCAGTTAGGCGGTAGTAACAATAATGACGATACTGGAACCCAGGAATCAACGCCATTTTTAAGCGAAGATAGCGACTTAATGGGACAACTTGCGATCGCTACTTGCGGAGCGGTATTATTTGCGGCAAATGTTGCACCCACTGAAGAAATTATCCTAATTGCTACTCAAACTACAGCTTTAAAATTGGTAGGAATGGCAATACTATCAATGGTTTTCGGTTCGCTAATATTGTTTTACAGTGATTTTAGCGGTTCCCAGAGCTTTAGTAAGAGTAGAGGTATAAAAACGATATTTGGTGGCGCGATCGTTACTTATGCAATCGCGCTAGTAGTTTCAGCAACGATTTTGTGGATATTTGGGCGCTTTGATCATACAGGTGCGATCGTTTGCTTATCAGAAACCGTAGTGTTGGGACTTTCGGCTAATTTAGGCGCTTCGGCGGGGCGGCTACTGTTACAATGAAATTACAAAAAAATTGGTTAGAATGGCTAGTTTTTGCTGTAAGTTTTGTCCTCGTACTCTGTACGTTGGGTTATTTAGTCTACGACGGTGCAACGTCTGCTAAAACCCCCGCCAATATTGAATTAGAACTAGGCAAGCCGCAAAGTCAAGCAAATCGGTTTATAATTCCTGTCTTGGTCACAAATAGCGGTAATACTACTGCCGAAACTGTACAAATTGAAGTAACACTCGAAAATTCTGGTAAAGAGCAAGAAAGCGCTCAATTAGAAATTGGTTTTCCTCCTCGCCACTCCAAGCGCGAAGGCTGGGTTACGTTTCAAACCGATCCGCGTACCGTACAGGAGACAAAGGCGCGAGTATTAGGATTTGAACAGTCTTAGGTACTATCATTAATAATGTAAATGTCAAGGAAATGATATAAATAGGAACCTTTTATCAAGCGAAATGTCTGATTAAATATCACGCAAAAAACAGTTTATTCAAGAAAGAAGGTATTTATGGCTAATTGGAAACCTGGAACCGCCGCGCTCATGGCATTGGCAATTATAACTGGTACAAGCGCACCAATATTTAGCAATGCGTCAGCTTCGGCTCAACTTTTCCCATCGTCGTCAAGAAGTAATACAACTAACACAAATACCCAAATTACTATTCCTTCGGGGACAACTATTCCCGCGCGCTACAGCAAAGCCGAGAAAATTGTTGTTAGTCCTAATGAAACTATGGCAGTAACTTTGACGGTAGCCAGCAATATTATTAATCGAAGCGGTACTATCCTAATTCCCGCCGGAAGTACCATTGAAGGCGAGTTGCAACCTGCTAGCAATGGTTCGCAATTTGTAGCTAGAACCTTAATTACAAATAACCGTCGCCAGTCTATTGATGCGACATCTCAAGTAATTAGCCAAACTAGCGTTAGTCGCGGTTCTAAAACACGAAACATATTAAAAGGTGCAGCCGTAGGTGCAGCAGCTTCTGCCGCTTTAGGTGCTTTGACAGGCGATCGCGCTATTGCTACCGAGGAAATATTGTTAGGTACGGGAGCGGGTGCATTGGGTGGAGTATTACTAGGCAACAGAAAAGCTGATGTAGTAGTGATTGAAACTGATACAGATTTAGCTTTAACCTTACAGTCTAATTTGGCATTGCGTTAAGCATGGCACGATTTGAG
>CAJQOK010000111.1 GCA_905479905.1 uncultured Aliterella sp. | reverse complement strand
GGCAACTTCAAGCCCAGAGTTATTAGAAAAAGTGCTTGAGTATCGCCAAACTTTAGCGCAATCTGTGCATGACAAACAGGCACAACTAGCAGAAATCGGCTATCAAAAGTATTTAGATCTTAATCATTAGTTTGGCGCACGCCATCTAACACGGGCTTTACCTCAGAATCAGAAAATAAACTGCTCCCACCATTCCAGTTAAAATCGCTAATTCGTAAGTTCAAAGAACCTAAAGCCAATACTGGGTTGTAACGAAAAGCAACGCCATAGGTGCGGCGGCTGTATTCTAAAATGTAGTCGGTGCTAATATTTTCTCCAGTATCTACGTTGAGGGAAGCTTGGATACCAAAGCGAAAAGGGCCATAAACTTGCTGAACAAGACCAAGTTCGAGAACTTTATTATCTACCGCGCGATCAAATAAAAATGGCGATAGTCCCCCCCGAATATCTTGAGAAAATCTAACGTTAAAGCCCGTATAGTCGAAAAATTCTCTAGAAAAATTCCCAAACTGTCCTTGAACGCCAATTGTTCCAGTAATGGTGTTTTGACTATCTCCACTACTGTAAAGGCTGCTAACTCCTTTCAATCCAGTAAACAAGCTGACGTAAGGCACTACTGGGGCGGGGGTGTATCGCAATCCTTCTGTAGGAGTAGCTGCTAAAGAAGTTCCTTCCCAAATAGCAAAGCCACGATTAAGAGCAATGCTTGCTTGCAGACGACCTAAAGAAATGCGATCGCTTTCTCGTTGTACTTCTAACAAATCAGCGCGATCGCTTTCGGCATTAATCAACTGAGCGCCTGCTTGATAGCTTAAAGCAATACCTGTAGTTCCTAAAGCACTTACTGGCGAAGTTACAACACCGCCCAGGCTACTTTGCACGGTTTGATACCCCAAACTACCATTAAATAAGCGATCACGGTAGCTGTATTCTACGGTCAATTGATGGGGCGCTTCAACGCTACCTATAGTTTGATTAAGGCGCAAACTCGCGCGAAAATTGTCTTCTATTTGACCCACGTCCAGGCTAGTAATAGAGGCTCTACCTCTAACTTGAGTGCGTTCTCCCAGATTTGCTTGCAATTTTGACCTTAAACCATACAAATCGGGATCGAGGACGTTTCCGCCGCTTTCTAGCAGTGCTTCTTGAGCAAAAAACTGTGGAGTTAAAGTTAGCTGTATTTGTTCGTTACTAATGGGGCTAAAGTTGCGCTCGATAAACACTCCACCCCGTTCATTATCGTCTAAGCCAATTTGAAATAATCCTGGGGTAACTTCTCTTTCGGTGCGATCGATTACGGTTTCATTTCTAGGAATGGGGATTGATAGCCCTTGGTCGAATACTAAACGCTGGCGACTGGTAACAATGCGATCGCGCTGAGGTGTTTCCCTGGTTAATGTAACGGTATCGGCTTTTAATTCTAGTTCTGGTGGCGCAAAAGGATCGTTTGTAATTGTAACATTTTGGGCTTGCCAACCTTGGGGATAAAACTGTACTTGCTGGGCTTTAAAGCTCAAGCGGCGAACTTCACCACCTTGCTGCGGTAAAGCAACGTTGTTTATATTATTGCCTGCACCGACATTAATGCCAATTCCACCACTGGTTGTCACATTTTGTCTGGGTTGATTGGCGGTAATGCGATCGCTTGGTGGATTTGCGCTTACTCCTCCAGCACTGACATCGGTTGCCAAATTCAGCGAAAGGTCTTGACTGGCGCTAGGAATAAAAATCTCTCCACTAGCATTGAGTAATTCTCCAGTATTTTGCACGAAATTGTAGGTAAATCTCTCACCTCGCAAGACTTGTTCGCCTCGCGTTACGGCTACATCTCCTTGTCCTACAGCGATGCGGTTAGATAAATTAACTTGTAAACTATCTGCGTCTATCACCCCGCCATTTAGTCTTACTACTACATTCCCTTCGGCTGTAACAATTTGTCTTTGCTGATCATACTCTTGGCGATCGGCATTTAATTCGACAATTCGGCTACTTACTGGAGCAATTGTACTAGGCGCGGGTTCTACAGGTATCTCTATACTTTGGGCTGGTGGCGTAGATGGCGTTTCTAGATTGGGTGTGGGTTGCGTTTTGGGGGGTGTATTTTGAACTTCCTCAGAGATTGAAGGTGTTACAGACTCTACTTGAGCCGCCCTTGTAGCTGCTCTAGGGCGATCGCTGGCTAAATCTGGAGTAGCTAGTAGTTCTGCCTTTTTAGCTGCTTGTAGAGGCGAATCAGGAGTATTTAAAGTTACTACCGGACTAAGATGAGGATTTGGTTCAGAAATTAATGGCTTGAAGTCAATCGAGCGATTACTTTCTACTTGAACTATAGGAGGCGGTGTAGGTAATGGTATTGGATAGGGCATATTCGTTCAAAATATTAGTAGCGAATTATCAACCCGAAAGCGTGAATCTAACCACACTGGCAACCGCCTCTTAAAGTTAATTGTTAATAATAGACGCAACGTCAAGCTTATTCAGAATCACGACGGCTAGGATTACGCGAAGGATCGTTTGACAAAAAGCCAAAGAAGAACATCGCTAAAAATATACCAACCACAACATACACAGCTATTTTGAGAGTGACCACAGAATTTATCTCCGCAATAAAAATAGTAAGCGATAGCTTTCTTATGATACCGAAAGATTAGACGATTTTTCGGCAAGGCGATCGCATGAGAGTGAATTATTAGATAATAAAGCGCTATAAAAAACTACCCGAATAAATCTTTTTTGCCCAAAAAAGTATCAACCGTTGCCAATTCAAGGTAGAACCAGGTAAACAATAGCCATAACCACCTCTTTTAAATTCCTATCAACTCATGCAACCAATTCGGACATTTAATGTTTCTCCTTCTTTGCCATCTCGCCTAGAAAGCTTGCGCCCGTTGGCTTACAACTTACATTGGGATTGGAACGCCGAGAGCAAAGATTTATTTCGCCGCTTAGATCCCGACCTATGGGAAGTTAGCCACCACAATCCGGTTTATATGCTGGGCAATATTAGCCAAGTACGTTTGCAGGAAGTTGTAGAAGACGAAGGCTTTTTAGCCCAAATGGACAGAGCCGCCCGTCAGTTAGAAGACTATTTGCAAGAGCGTAGCTGGTACGATAAACATCGGGCGCAGGAAACAGCAAATAAAACAGATAAATATTCCCAAGAATGTTTTGCGTATTTTTCCGCAGAATTTGGTTTAGTTGATTGCTTACCGATTTATTCGGGCGGATTGGGAGTATTAGCTGGAGATCATCTAAAATCGGCGAGTGATTTGGGCTTACCTCTAGTAGGAGTCGGCTTACTTTACCAGCAAGGATACTTTGCTCAGTACCTCAACGCCGATGGTTGGCAGCAAGAGCGCTACCTCAGCAATGATTTTTATAATATGCCCTTGCATTTAGAGCGTAACGCCGATGGTTCGGAGTTGCGAATTGAGGTAGATTATCCAGGGCGCACCGTTTACGCTAGAGTTTGGCGGGTGCAGGTGGGTACTGTACCTTTGTACCTAATGGATACAAATATTGAACCAAATAACCCTTACGATCATGACATCACCGATCAATTGTATGGTGGCGACATTGATATGCGTATCCACCAGGAAATTATGCTAGGAGTTGGTGGGGTACGAATGCTCAAAGCTTTAGGCTTGCGCGTTACAGCCTATCACATGAACGAGGGACACGCTGCTTTTTCGGGTTTAGAACGGACGAGAATCTTGATGCAAGAAGAAGGCTTGAAGTACGAGCAAGCAAGCCAATTAGTTGCCTCAAGTAATATTTTTACAACTCATACGCCTGTACCTGCGGGAATTGACTTATTTGCACCCGATAAAACTTTGTATTATTTGGGGCGTTATGCGGAAGTATTTGGTTTATCTAAAGATCAATTTTTGGGTTTAGGGCGGGAAAATACTGGGGATCTTACTTCGCCCTTTAGTATGGCAGTGTTGGCTCTAAAAACCTCGACCTTTGCTAATGGTGTTGCTCAATTGCACGGAGTAGTATCGCGGGGAATGTTTAAAGCTTTATGGCAGAATTTGCCTGTCCAAGAAGTTCCGATTACAGCAATTACTAATGGGGTTCACGCGCGTAGTTGTGTTGCTAGTGCGACTCAAACTCTGTACGATCGCTACCTTGGCCCAAATTGGTCTTCAGCCCCGGTGAATAGCCCCTTGTGGGAACGCCTAAGTACAATTCCTGATGAGGAGTTATGGCGCAATCACGAACGTTGCCGTTTAGATATGGTGGTGTTTGTGCGCGAACATTTAGTAAAGCATTTACGCGATCGCGGGGCAAGTCCAGCCGAAATTGTCCAAGCCCAAGAAGCGCTAGATCCTTCAGTTTTAACAATTGGTTTTGCCCGTCGTTTTGCTACTTACAAGCGCGCTACGTTGTGGATGCGGGATTTGGAAAGATGCAAGCGGATTTTGGCAGGAAATAAAGACCGTCGGGTGCAATTTGTAATTTCTGGGAAGGCTCACCCTAAAGACATTCCTGGGAAAGAGTTAATCCGCGATATTAATCACTTTATCCGCGAGCAGGGTTTGTCTAAGCAGGTGGTATTCGTGCCTAATTATGATATCCATGTAGCTCGATTATTAGTTGCTGGGTGCGATATTTGGCTCAATACTCCTCGTCGTCCCCGCGAAGCTTCTGGTACTAGCGGCATGAAAGCATCAATGAATGGTTTGCCAAACTTGAGTGTTTTAGATGGCTGGTGGGATGAAGCCGATTATGTCCGCACGGGTTGGGCGATTGGACATGGGGAAAATTACGAAGACCCCATGTATCAAGATGAAATAGAGGCAAATGCTTTGTACGATTTAATCGAGCAAGATGTCGTGCCTTTGTTTTACAACCGCGACTCAGAAGGTTTACCGCGCCCTTGGATAGCAAAGATGAAAGACGCAATTCGCCTCAATTGTCCGTTTTTTAATACTGAGCGGATGGTGAGCGAATACGCAATGAGGGCTTATTTCCCGGCAAGCGATCGCTATCATAGTTTAAGTGTTGACCACTACGCGCCAGCCCATGAATTAGCAAAGTGGAAAGCAAATTTATCTAACCATTGGTACAACATCAAAATCGCTAGTATTGATATTTCGGATACGGCGGATGTGAAGGTAGACCAAACTATTACGGTGAAAGCAAAAATCGATCTTGCAACTTTAACTCCTAACGATATTCAAGTCCAACTCTATCAGGGTGCTATTGATGCTAATGGTGAGATTGTTGATGGCATTCCGGTAGTTATGGCGTGTCAAGAGCAAGATTCTAATGGTAGTAGTGTTTATACCGCAGAGATTGTTTATACTCACTCTGGTTTACAGGGTTTGTCTTTGCGCGTGTTGCCGCAGCATGAATACTTGTCTAGTCCTTACGAACCGCGATTGATTCTTTGGGCTTCTTAAATATGGGTTGCTTTTAACTAAACATAGCTTGCTTTAGGAAAAACCAGGAATTGGGGGGTTTGGGGGGCAGACCCCCCATTGGGGGACGAGTTGCCTCCCCCAAACCCCCTGCAAAATGTCTCTCAATATATCCGCTAGATCCTTCTCAGATTTGCATTGCGGAAATTTCAACTAAGCTCGTTTAAATAAAATATTAATATCTTCATTCTTAATAAAATTCCTTGTTTAAACAACGATTAGACACTCTATTGGTAGAGCTTGAATTATGCTCCTCTCGTACTTTAGCTCAAAGGTTAATCCAAGCTGGCGAAGTTAGGGTAAACGGGCAAGTTGTCGATAAAGTAGGCACAGAAGTTGACTCAAAAGCCCAAATTCAAGTTAAAGCAAAGTTACCTTACGTCTCTAGAGGTGGCGAAAAACTTGCTAAGGCTTTGTCTGTCTTTGCGATTGCTGTTACAGATAGAATTTGTCTTGATGGTGGCATCTCTACTGGTGGCTTTACTGACTGCTTGCTACAAAATGGCGCAAAAAAAGTTTATGGCGTTGATGTTGGCTATGGACAAGTAGACTGGGGCTTGCGTAACGATGAGCGCGTAGTTTTGTCTGAACGTACCAATTTGCGATATCTCAAGCCTCAAGAGTTGTATCAGGGTGCGGAAATAGCTGATTTGACAGTGGTAGATGTATCGTTTATTTCTTTAACTAAGGTGATGCCTGCTTTGTGGCAATTGCTCATACCGCCACGAGAGGCGATATTCCTAGTTAAACCACAATTTGAGGTTGGCAAGTCCCGCGTGGGTAAAAAAGGCGTTGTCCGCGACCCCAAAGACCAAGCAGAGGCTATTTTTCACGTCTTGCAAGCTGCTTTAGAAACGGGCTGGCAATATCGCGGTTTAACTTGGTCGCCTCTGCAAGGGCCTGCCGGAAATATTGAGTATCTTTTGTGGCTGGGAATAGATAGCCAAACGCCCCCCATAGACCAAATGGCAATTACCAAACTAGCAACAATGGCTCATCAAGATTTGACAAGTAGCGATCGCCCAGAGTTTTAATCGCAATCGATGTAACTTCCAGCATATTCTAAAAATGCCGCACACTCTACATGAGAGGTTTGAGGAAAGAAATCGGCGGGTTGAACTCTAACTAATTTGTAGTTTCCCTCTTGGCAAAGTAATTTTAAATCCCGTGCTAAGGTGGCAGGTTTGCAGCTAATATAAACGATTTTTTGGGGCTTAGTTGCAATTAAAGCATCGATTACAGTGCGATCGCATCCTTGGCGGGGTGGATCAAGCAATACAATATCTGGCTTAACTGTTAAAGCTGGGAGCGCCTTTTCTACTGAACCTAATTGAAAGGTGGCATTTTCAATGTTATTTCGCCAAGCATTAAATCTAGCTTGTTCTACGGCGGCGGCTTGTACTTCTAAGCCAATTACTTGTTTAACTTGAGCCGCTAGGGGCAAACTTAACGTCCCAATGCCACAATAAGCATCCACTAACACCTCTTGTCCTTGTAAATTAGTT
>CAJQOK010000110.1 GCA_905479905.1 uncultured Aliterella sp. | reverse complement strand
GTAAGTTTGATTTTGGGCGGCTCTATAGAATCGGAACCATGCTTAATTGCCCCAGGAATTTTGTGAGCTTTGTTACGAGAGAAAATTGTCATAGTTAACACTCCTTAAAGTTGTTAGTTAGGTTGGATATCCAGGTGAGGCTGCTTGAAGGTGATACATCAATCGAGCTTTAGTGGTAGTTAGTTAATAAGTCTTTGAAGCCAATTCTAAAATCTTTCCCAGCATTGATATTTGTAATTCTGCTCGGCAAGATGGTGAAGTCGATTATTTTAACAGCCCCCGAACCCAGCTTTTAGATGAGTTGATTTTTAGCAAACACTTTGGCTCTATGTATTGACTGTAAAACCTAGTGCGATCGCAGTACCGACAATAACAAAGAAACAGCTTTAGGTTGAAATGGATAATACTCGTATAGAATAGGTGGGGGAAAAAAGTTTCATGGTTCCTCTTCTTAATAAAAAGATTGCATTCTTCCATGATTTATCTAAGCCTCGGCTTTCCAACTGCCGAAATTACTGCCTTAAGTTATATCAATAAAGATGGTTGGAGTAGTTCGGTACTTTTCTAGCGAAGGGTATAAACTTGTTCGGATTTGTTCGGTTCATGGATAATAAATTGGGTAAGTGTAAATGTCTCTACTGCATCAGTTCTGCTATTGAGGAAATGTTTGTTAAAGCTGAGAAAACTAATGGTCATCATGCCAATTTGTCTTAGCTAAAGTTCTCTTGCGCCTAACATCCGCAACATCTTTTTTTGTCCGTTAATCCCGTTACACTTGAGATGTTCGCGTCCTCATCAGGATGCTCGACAATCAAAACTTTTAAACAGTCACCTGTAAAGCTATCCCAGAGCCGAATTGTGCCATCCTCACTGCTACTGACAAGCATTCTCCCTTCGGGCAAGCTGCACCAGAGGCGACTGTTCAGGCGCGATGCCGAGTACGGCGCTTTGCGTTGCCATCGCGCTTACTAACTCTAATAACAAATTGATCAGCGGTGGAGCCTGCCTCAGACTTCGCCACACGACAACATCGAACATATCTGTATCAGCAAGCTGCTGTGTTAACCGTGCCGCTACCATTGTTTTACCAATGCCACCCATATCCGCGATCGCCACTAATCGACAACGTTGCGCTATCCACTGCTCTAGCGTTTCTAGTTGTTTCTGTCGTCCGTGAAACTGGTAAGCATCAGGTGCTTCTCCCCAATCCACACGCTTGTGCTGCGACGACGATGATAGGTGGTTGCCTATTTGCTCCTGTTGAACGTATTTCCTGAGAGCATTCTGCAAATTTGTTTTTGTTATTTTAATCCCTAGTTCTTGCGATAGCAATTTCCACAGTTCTGCACCAACATCTTTGATGTAGCTATACTGATGACTCAAATCCGACGCTATTTTGTTATAAGACAAGTTTTGCAAAGATCCCCGAAGCACCTCAGTTTGTAGCGTGTTTAAACATTTTGGCAAAGCGCTAATAATATTTTCTGCCTCATCTTGTGTCATAGTTATTCTCCTTTTACCTGAGCTAGACGATAGAGTAGTAGATAGCATCGAGCGACTTCTTATGGCATCTTGATAGCAAATCTCAATCACGTTTAGAGAAGTAGCCCACTCTTTAACGCTAATGGAGAGCGGGGCTTGTATCCCAGTTTTTCGGTTAACGCTGTTTTTAACTATTAGCTGAACTGTTCATTTACTCTCAATGAACAGTAATTTGGGGAATTATGTCCTTTTTGTCACTCTTTTGCTCGTCGTAGATACTGCACTCGTTGGTTCTCCTTAATTTCAGATTTATACTTGGTAGTAGCTTCACTTTCATCATGCAAACCATTGAAACAATAGTCCTACTCTAGAACTGCCGACGAGCGCAAAATCATCTTTTAGATGTGCAACGTCGTCTTCAGATTAGAGTGCCACATCTAGACTCAAAAGGTGGCTCATCTTTAGCTCAATGTCTAGCTCAAGAAACTCGCCGCTCGTCTTTACTATGCTAAATTTTGGTGTAGCTAGGAGTTGGGAAAAAAGAGCGAGGATTGAAATCCCTTCACTTTAGATAGATCCCAAATTAAGGAGTTGGTAGGGGCGTTTATATCCCCAATCTCTTACATCTCCCACTGACTTTACATATCCTGCTACAAACTTATTTTATGGTTAAATAATTGTGAAATTCTTGCTGGAGAATCAATATGAGTGGCATAAAACTAAAACTTTCTAAAGAAGGATGGCGTATAGTTGAGGAGGCTCGAATAAACAAAGGTTGGACTTGTCAAGACCCCAGATGGGTAATTGGAGCATATAGTTCTTTATCAAATTTAAAGCGATTTCGGGCGGAAACGTCAATTGGACGAGAAGATTTTATAAAGTTCTGCGAAGCAGTCGAGGTATTTTGGAGAGATGTTGCCGATTTCAATAGCAATCCCCGACTATTCTGTCTTGAACCAATTAAATATGGGAGAGGAGTACCAGATTTTTCTAAGTTTCACGGACGCACTACGGAGTTGCATAATTTAGAAAAGTGGGCTGTTAATGATTACTGCCGATTTATAGCAATACTTGGTATGGGGGGAATTGGTAAAACTGCTGTGGCTGTAAAGTTGGTAGAAAAAATTCGGTTTCGATTCGATTATGTGATTTGGTACTCGCTCCGTTCCGCCCCGCTACTGAAAGAAGTTTTGACTAATATATTTGAATTTTTGAGAAGCCGTCAGCAAAGCGATTTGTCACAAAATAATAGTGATGACATCTCCAAATTTATGAAGTTTTTACATAGCCATCGCTGCTTAGTGATATTTGATAATTCTGAGGCAATTCTACGCAGTGGCGATTATGCTGGAGCTTATCAAGACAGCTACCAAAGCTATGGTGACTTGTTTACACGGGTGGGAGAAGAACAGCATCAAAGTTGCTTAGTCCTCACGGGTCACGATCAACACAGAGAATTTGACTTGTTAAAAGTAAAAAATAGCGGCACCGTGCGAGCGTGTAGACTAGAAGGATTGAAAGAAGAAGCGCGGGAATTTTTTATAGAAAGAAGTTTATCTGATAAAGCTTCCTGGGAAATGCTGATTACAATTTATCGCGGCAACCCTTTATTCTTGAAAATAGTAGCTTCACATATTGAAGAATCATTTGGTGGTCAAGTGTCACTCTTTCTAAAACGACGTACTTTGGTGACAGGAAGTATTGAGATGTTTATTGGTCAGCAACTTGACCGTCTATCAGAGTTGGAAAAAAATATCATGTATAGATTAGCAAGGGAAAACAAACCAGTTTCCTACTACCAACTTCAAGAATTTTTGCCTGCTGCCCGGCTAGAGCAATTATCCCCAGTATGCGAATCCCTTGTGAGTCGGCGATCGCTAATTGAGAAATGCGCCGAGCCTCTCGGTAGTTTTACACTTCCGCCAGTTATAATGGAATACATAAGAAATTTTGATATCGACGATTTAGTTTAGGGAAGATGAATACTAACTAGCTTATTAAGATTAAAGCTGGAAGAGAACTAAATGTGAGCTACTGCTACTGTATTAACCCCAAGTGTCAACAGCGCAATAATCCAGATCACTTAAACTTCTGCTCAACCTGTGATACTCCCTTACGTATTAAAGAACAGTATCGACTGGTTGAACCGTTACGGGAGCTAAACGAAAGAGGTAACGCTGAAGTTTTTGTTGCGATTGACGACAAGGCGGGAACAGAAAAAGTTTTGAAAGTGTTGCAAAATCCTAAATTGCTAGAGATGTTTAAAAGAGAAGCACAAACATTGCAGAGGATGCGCCATCCAGGGATTCCCTGTGTCAAGTCAGATGGTTACTTTAGCTTTGTGCTTAATGAAAACAGTGGCAAAGAACTGCACTGCTTAGTGATGGAAAAAATTGAGGGACAGAATTTAGAGCAGTGGTTAAAGCAGAACAAACCAATTAATCAAGCTTTGGCACTCAAATGGTTGAGAGAGCTAACCAAAATCCTCGGTATGTTGCATCAAAACGACCTATTTCATCGAGATATTAAGTTATCAAATATCATGCTCAAATCTGACGGACAACTGGTATTGATCGATTTTGGTACGATTAGAGAAATGACTGTTACCTATCACGCCAAAATGAACAGCAATCGTGAGTTGACGAGCATTGTTTCACCAGGCTATAGTCCCTTAGAACTAATGAATGGCAAAGGCGTACCGCAATCAGATTTTTACGCTTTAGGTCGCTGTCTTGTCCATTTGCTCACAAATGTTCATCCATTAGACTTACCCGCCAATGGGGAAACTGGTAAGTTACTCTGGCGCGATAGCGCGCCTCAAGTTTCGACTTGGTTAGCCGATTTAATTGATGATTTGATCGCGCCTTTTCCAGCCAACCGACCTTCAAACACGCAAGAAATATTGGAGCGTCTAGAAACTGAAAAGGTTTTGCCTCTGCTCAAGCAATCTTGGCGAAGAAATCCGAGCTTAAAGTGGCTTGTTTTAAATATTGTGCTACTTGTATTTAATTTAATAAGTTTGTTTGTGTACAACAACAAACCCTTCACCAAAGTGTCTGTGGAAGCGCCCAGTTCAAAGGTGCAAGTGCTGATCAACAAAGGTGCTAAAAATTCAAACTAAATCTCACAAACTTAACTACTTTTCAACTTTTTCTAGCAACACCTGAGTTTCTCTAGCTGCAAGTCTCATAGCTGTTTCTGGAGTTAACTCATTGGATAAAGCCTTACTAAGATAGCTCTGTAAAATCTTGGAAGCTTCATCGTACTCAGGAATAATTGGGCGAGGAACGGCTTCGTTGACTATTTGCAACATCTTTCCATCCTTAAACTGAGGGTATTTTGCTACAATTTCGGCATCACTAAATAACTTTTTACGGGTAGGCAAATAGCTAGATTTGATCACAAACTTACGTTGAGCTTCCTCACTCGTGAAAAACTTAATTGCTTGCCAAGCCT
>CAJQOK010000109.1 GCA_905479905.1 uncultured Aliterella sp. | reverse complement strand
CTGTTTTCATATGTTAAAAGGATGCTTAGACAATCAATTTTACATCTTATTTTACACTTTCGTAAAGAATCTTTCCCGTTCATTCCCAGCATCGCGGACGGGTATTTTTACCCTTTGTTGATAACGATCCTAAACCTACATTCTGTAGGTTAATTTTTGGCTTTGATAAATGCGATCGCTTGTCGCCAAATAGTAATACTCTGTTCGCTGGTATCAACTAAACATACACAGGTTTGATCTTGCCATAGCAGCCTACCACTAAGTAAATCGCCACTCAGCAACTTTACTTCTACAGCTTTAGCTTCTTTGATCAGCATCTGTACTTGCTTTATGCTAGGTGAAGCTACGTCAAAATCACTTTTCATCAATTAATTCCTAGCAAATACTGTAATTAGTTGGGTAAAAATAGAAAAATATCATTCAACTATAGTATTTTGCTTGCTACTTTCGGGAGAAATCAAAAACGTGTCTATCGAGTTTGTTAAATATCAGGGATTAGGAAACGATTTTATCTTAATTGACAATCGCTCGTCATCAGAACTTACCGTTTCGCCAGAACAAGCAATTAAGTTATGCGATCGCCATTTCGGAATTGGCGCAGATGGAGTAATTTTTGCCCTTCCAGGTCTTGAAGGTACAGACTACACAATGAGAATCATCAATTCCGATGGTTCTGAACCCGAAATGTGCGGGAATGGGATTCGTTGTTTAGCCGGGTTTATCGCCGATTTAGAAGGAAATGGTGACAAAGAAGTTCAATATCGCATTCATACTCTAGCTGGCGTAATTTCTCCTCAAATTATGGGCGATGGTCAAGTAAAAGTTGATATGGGTTTACCCAAACTCCTAGCAAAAGAAATTCCTACAACCTTAAGTTCTCCAGAACAAAAAGTAATAAACGAATCAATTGAGGTAGCGGGAAAAAATTGGTTAGTTACTTGTGTAAATATGGGAAACCCTCATTGCATCACCTTTGTTGAAGATGTTGCAGCCATAGATTTAGCACTAATTGGTACTCAATTTGAGCATCATGCAGCCTTCCCCCAAAAAACTAATACCGAGTTTATTCAAGTTATCGGACGCGATCGCCTAAAAATGCGCGTTTGGGAAAGAGGCGCAGGTATAACTTTAGCTTGCGGTACTGGTGCTTGTGCGGCGCTAGTAGCTGGCGTACTTACTCTTAAGTGCGATCGCAAAGCGACAGTAGAACTCCCCGGCGGTGATTTGCTAATTGAATGGTCAGAACCCGATCAAAGACTCTACATGACTGGAGCGCAAGAGCGAGTATTTGCTGGCACAATTGATTAAGCTCGTAATTGACTAACTAAATGCTCTATTTCCGGCAAAATCAGCTTTTCCATAGCTAGTTTGACAGCATTGCTAGAACCTGGAACAGAAAATACTAAGATATTTTGGTATGTACCAGCGATCGCTCTCGATGCGATCGCTCTTGAACCAATTTCTTTGTAACTAAGATACCGAAACAACTCCCCAAACCCTGGTAAAGTCTTCTCTAACAAACTAGCTATAGCATCATAAGTTGTATCTCTAGGCGCTATTCCCGTACCACCATTAAAAATTACGACATCAATGTTATTTAATGCTTGTAATTGGCTTTTAATCTGCGTTGGTTCGTCTTTGATAATGGTGTAATATCCCACCACGCGATCGGCATTTAAGAGCAACTGTTGGATTAACTGACCACTTTTATCAGTTTGGTGCGATCGCGTATCGCTAACGGTAATTACCGCACAGTTAATTACTATCTTGCCTGTATCGGGGTGGGGTTGCATATTACGCTTTGTTGAAATCTAGCTCGTTTTTCTCGGCGTAGCGTTCCATAAAGCGGAGAAACCTGTCCCATTCGCTCGTTGAATTCATGATGTAAAATACTTCCAAAGCTTCCGGCTTGCCGTTAACAAACTTACCTTTAACTTCGCGGGTAATTATTTCCCCTTCTTCATCGATCATATACATTCCCGTAATCCCATCAGCGCTATTGCCGTTTAAAACTGAAGGATTTTGAAAGTAAAACGTTGCTGTACTTTGCTTTCCATCCCGCGAACGAGTCAAACGTACATCTGGCGTTACATCTTCGTCTATACCTTTAAAAAATTGAATCGTCGCCATAGTTGCCTTGCATTTAAGTTTTTTTCTATCTTCTCATTAATTAGACAGGACTGTTAACGTCTCCTTAAATGCAAGGATTTTTCCCTTCACTAGAAAGTTTTGGCTGTTTTTGCGAAGCTCTGCGAGCGCGCTGGCGCTATCGCTGCTCAGAAATTAAAACGAGGATTCACGCTCTAATAAGAGTATAATCCGCGCCCTACTTGTATCAAATTACTGCAACCCATAGATGCTTACAGACAAGTCATTAATTGCATTAACTCTGTAGACAAGTTTTCTTGGCTACTATTACTCTGCTTTGTAAATAATACACCTGCCAATAGATAGATATTTTTAGAATAAAAAGCCATATTATCTTGCTTCAATTCTTCAATTCTATTTTTAACTTTTGGTTCTGAACTATAATAGCCAAATTTTAAAGGTGAGATGATAAAGTTCGCAATGCTGTAGCCTTTAGTTAAGGCGTAATCAATTGCACCTACAGGATTAGAATAACTAGCAATCATTGCTAAAACGTTTTTGTAACCTAAAGATAATAACTGTTTTGTAACTGTTATTCCATCTATACCGCCGTGCAAAAATGGCTGATAAATTTTATTATCTATAGCTGGTAAGTAAGGAGGATTAGATATTAGATAATCGCCTTGAGGTGTATTCGTGTCAAACAACGAGCGATTATGAACTGTATATTTGTCACTCAAACCACAGACATTTATTCTTTCATTTGCCAAAGCGCATGATAAACTATTTATTTCAAATCCCTGGACTGTTCCAGCAAATTCTGTACTATTTAAAGAATTAATAACTGGGCTACCATCTCCAGAGCCAAATTCAATAATAGTTTCAGAAC
>CAJQOK010000108.1 GCA_905479905.1 uncultured Aliterella sp. | reverse complement strand
CTAGTAATGAAGCTTCTACCCAACTGCGGCAAGAATTACAAGAGTCTGTCAAAGCTAATAATGAAGCTTCTACCCAACTGCGGCAAGAATTACAAGAGTCTGTCAAAGCTAGTAATGAAGCTTCTACCCAACTGCGGCAAGAATTACAAGAGTCTGTCAAAGCTAATAATGAAGCTTCTACCCAACTGCGGCAAGAATTACAGGAATCTGTCAAAGCTAGTAATGAGCGCATGATACGTATTGAGCAATCTATAGAAGCTAGTAACGAGCGCCTAACTCGCATTGAGCAATCTGTAGAATCGAACAATCGTTTTTTAGAGTCTTTTAGTCAAGATTTGAGGACTTATACAAATTCAATGAATAACTTGGCTAATCGCCTTGACAGTGTAATTGCTGCAAGTAATTACAACAGAGACGAGACAAAGTCACGACTAGCTCGAATAGACACACAACTACGGGCGATCGCAAATCATTTAGGAATTAGATAAATAACCCTTGTAAAGTGCGATCGCATAGGTTAACGATATTAATGCGATCGCATTGATAAACTAATCCGCTTCAAGTTCTCTTTAATTTCTAGCACCCTTACCTTGACAACTTGTCCGACTTTAACAAATTTATTGGGATCGTCTACAAACTTATCAGCCATTTGCGATATATGCACTAACCCATCTTGATGCACACCAATGTCTACAAATGCACCGAAATTAGCTACATTTGTAACTACTCCTTCTAACTCCATTCCCACAGTCAAATCTCTAATCTCTTTTACCCCAAGAGCAAAGGTTGCATACTTAAATTCTGCTCTTGGATCTCTGCCAGGTTTTTCTAATTCGCTGATCATATCACGCAAGGTAGGTTCGCCAATGGTAGCTGTGACGTATTTTTGCAAATTTATCGATTTAAGCTGCTCTGATGCCTGGGAAATCTCTGCTAATGGGACATTTAAGTCACTAGCGATCGCATTTACAATAGCGTAACTCTCTGGATGCACGGCGGTGTTGTCTAAAGGGTTTTTTCCGCCACTAATCCGCAGAAATCCCGCCGATTGTTCAAAGGTTTTTGCGCCTAGTTTTGGTACAGATAATAGTTGAGTGCGATCGCTAAATGCCCCGTGTTTGTCTCTATAGGTAATAATATTTTTAGCGATCGTGGCATTAATCCCCGAAACAAACCCTAAAAGCTCTCCTGAAGCGGTGTTGAGATTTACACCTACATAGTTGACGCAGCTTTCTACAGTTTCATCTAGCTTTTGTTTGAGTAGCTTTTGATCAACATCGTGCTGGTATTGTCCCACACCGATAGATTTAGGATCGATTTTGACAAGTTCCGCTAAAGGATCTTGCAAACGCCTACCAATACTAATTGCACCGCGTACTGTAATATCTAAATCAGGAAACTCGGCGATCGCAACGTCACTAGCTGAATAAATTGATGCCCCCGATTCGTTTACCATGACTTTAACGGGCTTAGATTCTACATCTTTAAGAACTTCAGTAATAAATTCATCGGTTTCTCTCCCTGCTGTACCATTACCAATAGCTATTAGTTGAATGCTATATTTATTGATTAATTTTTCAATCGCTTGACTTGCTTGATTACGTTGTGAAGCACCAGAATGAGGAAATATAGCTTGATATTCTAAAAACTTGCCTGTATTATCAATAACTGCTACTTTACAACCAGTTCTAAAGCCTGGATCGATAGCTATAGTTGGTTTCATCCCGGCGGGACTCGATAGCAAAAGTTCTCTTAAATTACTTTCAAAAGTTTTAATAGATTCAATGTCTGCGTAAGTCTTACGTTCTGCAATTACTTCGCTAGTTAAAGATGGCTTCATTAAGCGATTGAAAGCATCTTTGAGCATTCCTTGATAAAACTCTTTTATTTCCCGGCTTTTATTACTTATTTCCCGACTTTCCAAATAATTCAATATTACAGATTCATCAAAATCAAGGTCTAAATTGATAATTTTCTCCGCTTCACCGCGCAAAAGAGCTAACATATTGTGGGAAGCAATATTTTTGACGTTAATTTGGTAGTCGCGGTACATCTCGTACTTGGTGCTACCTTCGGGAAAATCTTTTTTAATTTTCGCTCTAAATACCCCTGATTTTAGGAAATATTCGCGCACATAAGCTCGTAAATGAGCCTTTTCTGCAACTTCCTCCGCCAAAATATCCGCCGCACCTTTGAGCGCCTCAACCGTAGTATTTACAGACTTTTCGACAGAAATATATTTTGCTGCTTCCTCCTCTAAAGATTTGGCAACGTTAGACTTATTTACAGATTTAATAAATTCACCCAAAGGTTGCAAACCCTTATCTTTAGCAATAGTTGCTTTGGTGCGTCTTTTCGGTTTATAGGGTAGATAAAGATCCTCAAGCTCGGTTTTTTGCAAACAAGAATCAATTTTTAGTTTTAGTTCGTCAGTAAGTTTACCCAGGTCTGCGATCGCATTTACAATAGTCGTCTTACGATCTTCAAGTTCGCTTAAGTAAGTAAATCTATCCGATAATTCCCGCAACTGGATTTCATTCATTTCTCCCGTGCGCTCTTTGCGGTAACGAGCGATAAACGGAATAGAAGCAGATTCCGCAAATAATTCCAACGCACTCTTAACTTGAGAGGGTTTCAGGGAAAGTTCTTTAGCTAAAAACTGAGCAATATCTAACATCAGCGAATCTAAAATAATTGAATATATAAGCTAACTGATAACGCCAAAGCTCAACCAAAACAAGCAATTTATCTCTATCTTACTTCTTTAGATATATTGACTAATCGAAAATTCTAGGATATCTTCAGAAAAATTTGAGTATATTAGCCAAATCTATCTTTTCAAGCAATGATAAAGATAGAACGGAGGAACCACAGTTTGGGGCGTATCTGCATTTTTAGCAGAGGGACATCTCTCAGTCCTAGCCCGTCAGCTAACTTCGTCGGCATTGGGGGAAAATTGGAGATTCAACACATTTTTATAAAATGATTTGAACTTGTCAGTATTCCTAGTTGGTATTACTTACGTCTGTTGTACCTACTCTCTATTTCTGAGGAGTATCAAATGTTAATGCAGCTTAATCTTGCAGCCTTGGCGGTTGCTGGTCAACTTGCCTGGAAACGTACAAAACCAGCAATTATTAAAGAGGCGATTTTATTACCTTTAGCGGGTTTTTTGGGGGTAATTACCCTTTGGTGGTTTGTGGCAACTTTTTTAACCGATTTAATGCCCACTCCTGCCGAAGCATTGGTCGAAAACTTAGACTATATCTTAAATCCTTTTTATCGTCGCGGGCCTGGAAACTTGGGTTTAGGTTGGTTATTACTAGCTAGTTTGCGGCGGGTATTAATTGGTTTTACGTTGGGTGCGTTAGTCGCTATTCCTGTAGGGTTTTTAATTGGAATGTCTAAGCAAGCACTATTGGCACTTAATCCAATTATTCAAATTTTCAAACCTGTATCCCCTTTA